>PMBV01000194.1 GCA_003153055.1 Myxococcales bacterium | reverse complement strand
TGCACGCGGTCAGGCGGCCTCCGCTTTACTGACTCCAGATTCAGAAATCAGTTGGCAAGGGCCTTCCTGAAGGGTTACTCGTGCCCCCGTGGCCCGACCCGCCGACCCCCATGCTCGCGCATCGCTCATCGCGGCGGCCCGAGCGGAGTTCGTCCGCTGCGGCATCTTGAAGGCGCGCATCGAGGACATCACCCNNTCGAAGGGCGCCTTCTACCTGCACTTCGACTCGAAGGAGGCGCTGTTCCGCGAGCTGTCTCAGCTCCTCGGGACCGAGTTCGAGCGCATGCGGGCGGATCGAGAGCAGGCGTACCTCACGCTCGTCGCGGCGCGCAGCGGCCCAGGCGAGCCGCGCTCTGACGCGAGCTTCATCAAGGGCCTCAACGAGCTCGACGCGCGAGAAGACCACAGAATGCTCGAGCTGTTGTGGACCTGGCGCGACGTCATCGACGTGCTCCTCCGGGGGTGCCAGGGCACGGAGTTCGACGGGGTGATGTGGGAGATGCTCGATCAGCAGCTCGCGCGGGTGCGCGAAGAGTGCCGGGCGCTCCAGCAGGTGCGGCTGATGCGCGCCGACGTCTCACCCGAGGTGCTGGGCATGATGGTGGTAGGCACCTACCTGTTCGTCGTGCGGCGCCTCGTGCAAGCGAAGGAGAAGCCGGACTTCGAGGAGCTGGTACAGGGGCTCCAGCAGGTGATGGCCGGGGGCTTCGCGGCGCCGTCGAAGAGACAGCGAAAGAGCCCGCTTCCCCGTGCCCGGCGGGTCAAAGAGGCGAGGCTGTCCAGTCGAGTCACGAAGAAGAACAGGAGCGCTCGGTGAACTCACGCATGCTCAGTGCCCTCGTGCTGTGCGCGACGTCCGCGCGCTCGGGGGAGTCACCCGCGGTGCGGCTGGTGCCCGCCCAAGCAGCCCAGGCGAGCAACCGCGAGGTCGTCACCGGCCAGCTCAACGCCTCGAAGCTGTTGCCGCTGGGCTTCGAGGTCGGCGGCCGCGTCGCCACCTCGAAGGTGACCAAGGGCGAGGTGGTGAAGGCCGGCCAGTTCCTCGGCAGCCTCGACACCGAAATCATCGACGCGCAGGTGGCCCAGGCCGAGGCGATGGTGATGGCCGCCGAGGCCGGCTCGGTGCTCGCCAGCGACGTGGCCTCCCGCAGTGAGCAGCTCAAGGCCGAGGGCAGCGTGTCCGACGTGCAGTCGAAGCAGACCGAAGCCCAGCGGAAGGCGGCCAAGGCCCAGCTCGCCCAGGCGCAGGCGGGCCTGGCGCAGGCGAAGGCGGGGCAGCGGCGCCACTTTCTCAGGGCGCCGTTCGCGGGCACCATCATCGACGCGCCCGAGCAGGTGGGTGGGATGACGGGCCCCGGGATGCCGGTGTACATCTTGATGCAGCTCGACCCGCTGGTGCTCAAGGCCACCATCCCCGAGGCGACGCGGGTGATGGTGAAGCCGGGCCTCAAGGTACGGGTGGAGGCGGTGGCGGGGCCCGCGTCGACGGACGACGCCGTGGTGCGGCTGGTGTTGCCCTCGGCCGACCCCCAGACGCGGCGGGTGCCCATCGAGGTGGTGGTGCCGAACTCCGACGGGCGCTTCGTGGCCAACACGCTGGCCCGGCTGACGCTCTCGGTGGGCGCGGCGCGCTCGGCCGTGACCGTGCCCGCGACGGCCCTGGGCACGACCGGCGGAGACCACGTGTTCACCGTCGACGGCTCGGGCAATCTGAAGCGAGTGCCCGTCAAGGTGATGGAGCGCGGCCTCGGCACCGTCACCGTGGTGCCAGAGAGCCCGGTGACACACGTGGTGGACTACCCCACGGCGGCCCTGGTCGAGGGCGCCAAGGTCACGCAGCGCTAGAGACATGCCATGACCCTCTCGGACCTGTCGATCCAGCGCCCCGTCTTCACCACCATGATGTCGATGTTGCTGGTGGTGCTGGGGCTGTTGGGCATCTCGCGGCTGGGGACAGACCTGTTCCCCGAGGCGTCGATTCCCTTCGTGGCCGTCACCGTGGTGTACCGGGGAGCCGGGCCGGCGGAGGTCGAGACCCAGGTGGTCAAGCCCATCGAAGACGCCGTCGCGGGCATCTCCGGGGTCGAGACCATTCAGTCCTTCTCACAGGAGAACTACGGCCTGGTCTTCGTGCAGTTCAAGCTGTCGATGTCTCAAGACCGGGCCATTCAAGAGGTGCGAGACAAGGTGGCCGCGGTGCAGAACCTGCCCCGCGAAGTGGAGACGCCGCGGGTGTCGCGCCTCGACATCGGGGCTCAGCCGGTGCTGACCTACGTCGTCAACGCCGACCTGACGACCGAGCGGCTCAGGCAGCTCATCAAAGACCATCTCGAGCCGGCCCTGGCGCAGCTCGAGGGCGTGGCGCAGGTGCGGGTGGTGGGTGGCGATCGCCGGGAAATCCGCGTCGACGTGGACATGCAGCGGGCCAAAGCGGCGGGGGTGGCGCCCTCGCAGATCGCCGAGCGCATCGGCATGGAGAACATCGACGTGCCCGCGGGCCGCTTCGAATTGGGGCCCACCGAGCTCACCGTGCGCGCGGTCGGTCAATTCAAGACAGCCGAGGCCCTCAGCCATGTGACGGTGGCCAGAGACCCGACGAGCGGCACCCAGGTGTCCTTGGGTGAAGTGGCCACGGTGACCGATGGCGTGGCCGAGCGGAGGACGCTGGCCCGGCTCAACGGCAAGGAAGCGGTGGTGGTCGAGGTGCTCAAGCAGCCCGGCTCCAACACCGTCGAGGTCGCCAAGGCGGCGAAGGAGCGGGTCGCGGCGGTGAGCCCGACACTGGGCCACGGCTTCACCGCGACGCTGCTCATCGACTCCTCCACCGACATCGAAGAGAACGCCAAGGAGGTGTGGATCGCCCTCTTCTTCGGCGGCTTCATGGCCGTCGTCATCATCTTGCTGTTCCTGCTCGACCTGCGCGGCACCTTCATCAGCTCGCTGGCGCTGCCCACGTCGGTCATCGGGACCTTCTTCGTGATGTATGCGCTGGGCTACACGCTGAACCAGTTGACGCTGCTGGCCTTGTCGCTGGCCATCGGGCTCCTCATCGACGACGCGGTGGTGGTGCGAGAGGCCATCACCCACCGGCTCGAGCAGGGCGCCACGCCGAGGGAAGCGGCCTCCCGAGGGACCCGAGACGTCTTCCTCGCCGTGTTCGCCACCACCCTGTCGCTGGTGGCCGTCTTCGTGCCGGTGGCGTTCATGCCCGGCATCGTGGGCCAGTTCTTCAAGCAGTTCGGCCTCACCATCTCGGCGGCGGTGCTCATCTCGATGTTCATCTCGTTCACGCTCGACCCGATGCTGTCGGCGCGACTGTCGAAGCAGCGGGTGCCCGGGCAGCACGAGAAGGAAAACCGAGTGGCGAAGGCGCTCCGCACCTTCTTCGAGGCGACCGAGCGGGGCTATGAGCGGCTCCTCGGGTGGACCTTGGGGCACCGGTGGGCGACGGCGGGCATGACCCTGGGGGCCATCGTCGCGGCGCTGGTGGTGGCGCGGTCGCTGGGCATGGACTTCTTGTTGCCGATGGATCGCAACACCTTCCTGGTGCAGCTCAAGCTCCAGCAGAGCGCCAGCCTGTCGGAGTCGACCGCGCGGGCTGCCGAGGCCGAGGCCCAGTTGAGGGCGATGCCCGACGTCACCGACGTGTACGCGGTGGTGGGGGCCGACCCCGACGGCTTCGGCGGCAGCGCAAACACCGTGCGAATGCGAGCGTTGACGAAGAAGCGCGCGGTGAGAAAGCTGACCATCAACCAACTGAAAGACGAAGCGAGGGCTCGCCTGGCAGCGCTGCCCGCCACCGAGGTGGCCATCTTGGATCCGCCGATCATCGAGGGCATCGGCGACTTCTTGCCGATGATGATCTACGTGATGGGCCCCGACTTCGACGGGCTCGCCGGTGAAGCGAACCACGTGGCCGAGGTGCTGAAGGGCCTGAAGAACGAGAAGGGCCAACCGATGGCGACGGACGTGCGGGTGATAGCCAACCCGCCCAGGCCCGAGCTGGCGGTGGTCATCGACCGGGCCCGCGCAGGAGATACGGGGCTGACCAGCGCGGCGCTCGGCATGCAGCTTCGGCTGGCGATGAACGGCGTCACCGCGGGGAAGCTCCGCGAGGGCTCGACCGAGACGGACATCGTGGTGCGCCTCAAGCCCAGCGATCGCGCCAACCCCGAGGGCCTCAAGGACACCGAGATTTTCACCCCGCAGGGCCCACGGGCGGTGGGAGACGTGGCGACCATCACTTCCCAGGAGACCCCGTCGGTCATCGAGCACTTCGACCGCCAGCGCCGGGTGATGATCTACGCCGGGCCCTCGGCCGTCGCGTCGCTGGGTGAGGTCTCGCAGGCGTTCAAGAAGGCCATCGCCGAGCAACCGCTGTCACCGGGCTACACGCTGTTCTACGACGGCCAGATGAAGCTGCTCAGCGAGCAGATCGAGGCCTTCACCCTCGTCATCCTCCTCGCGTTCGCCTTCGTGTACATGGTGCTGGCCTCGCAGTTCGAGAGCTTCAAGCACCCCTTCACCATCCTCGTGTCGGTGCCGCTGGCCCTGGTGGGCGCGCTCCTCGCCCTCTTCGTGTTCGGCTGGTCGCTGACGCTGGGCGCGATGATTGGCATCATCATGTTGATGGGCCTGGTGACGAAGAACGCCATCCTCCTGGTCGACCAGACGCTGCAGAACATCAGGGCTGGAGACGACGTCGACACCGCGCTGCTCAAGGCAGGCCCCCGGCGCTTGAGGCCGATTCTCATGACCTCGGCGGCGATGGCCATCGGCATGGTGCCGACGGCGGTGGGGCGCGGGCAGGGCTTCGAGTTCCGCGCGCCGATGGCGGTGGGCGTCATCGGGGGCGTGGTGTCGTCGACCTTCCTCACCCTCTTTGTGGTGCCGCTGGTGTTCTCCGTCATCGAGCGGCTGACACCCAGGGGCCTCCGCGCGAAGTCGAATGATGACCTCACCCAGCCTCCAGAAAAGACAACCGCCAGGCGGCCCGCGGCATGAGGACTGCGACCATGAAGCTTGATTTCACCAGTGCCGCGTGGGTGCCGCTCGTCGTGGCGCTCGCCTGGCCGCTCGGGGCCTGGGCCGAGGTGCCGGTGCCGGCGGTGCCTCCACTCAACCCGACCATCGACGCCGAGAACGCGTACCTGGCGTCGCGCCGGCCCGTCTCGCTCAAGGAGGCGCTGGCGCTGACGGCCAAGGGCTCGGCCGACCTCGCCGCCGCGAAGGCCAGCGCCGAGCAGGTCGCGGCCAAGGCGCGGCTGGTGTACTCGGCCATCTTGCCGGAGCTGTCGTTGACGGCGAGCTACGTGCGCACGAGCGCGGAGCAGAAGTTCGACCTGGCGGCGTTCGCGCCGGCCTTCGAGGGCGTCATCTCGGCGGCCATCAACGGGGCCGGGCCGGCGTACGGGCTGTCGGGCTCGGCGAACCAACAGGTGGTGAACGGGGTCGCCAAGGCCTACTCCGATCAGCTCATCGCCAACTCGCCACCCACCGTCATCGTGGCCAAGGAGTCCCTCTACGGGACCATCTTGGTACAGCAGGTGCTGTTCACCCCTCAGTTCTTTTTGCTGCCCGCGGCCGACGAGGCGAAAGAGGCGGCGCGGCTCGGGGCGGTTGAAGCGAGGGAGCAGGTGCTGCTCGGCGTAGCGCGGCTGTACCTCGGCATCGAAGGGCTGGCCCAGCTCGAGCAGGCCGCGAGGGACGCGGAGGAGGTGGCGCTCCAACGGGAGCGCGATGCCAAGGCTCAGGCCACCATCGGCATGACGACGGACTTGGCGGTGCTGAGGGCGCGCAGCGAGACGGCGCAGGCGCGGGCCACGTTGGCGACGCTCTCGGGCCAGCGGGTGGCGCTGTTGGCGCTGTTGGAGGCCCTGGTGGGGACTCCGGTGCGACCGGAGGATGGGAGCCCGACGCACGTGGAGGTCACCGCGAGCCCCGAGGAGAACCTGCCGTGGGAGCGCACGTACCTGGTGCGGAGCAGCACCGTGGGCCTGACGGTGCAGGAGCGCTTCAATACGTTTGATCGCCTGTCGTGGATGCCGACCGTGCTCGCCCAGGGCAAGGGGAGCTACAACTCGAACAAGGGCTTCGCGGCGACGAACTTCATCTTCGACGGCATCATCGCCGCCCAGTGGACCCTGTACGACCGGGGCCAGCGGTACGCCGCGCTCCACGAGAATGACGCGAAGACAGCCGAGGCGAGGGCCAAGCTCGAGGGGCAGCGAGCCAAGGCGAAGGCCACGTGGATCGGCGCGAAGACGAACCTCGAGGCGGCGCGGGTGACGCTCCAGGAGGCCGAGGCACAGGCTGCGTTGGCGAGCCGGGCCCAGCGGCAGGTGGAGTCGGCCTTCAAGGCAGGGTTCAGCACGAACCTCGAGGTGTCCGATGTGGACAACAAGCGCTTCTTCGCGGCCTCGGCGGCGGCGAACGCGAGAGCCCAGCTCGAGATTCGAAAGGTCGAGCTCGCGGCGGCCGAGGGGCGACTGGCGGACGTCATGGGCGTGCCACCGGAGGAGTGAGGTGCAGGTCTGTCAGGAGGCACGCCAATGACGATGTCGTGTGCCCTCCGGGCGTTGCACGACGGGCACAGGGCTGTCTCTCCCTGTCTCCCTGGGTCTCTCTTCAGGGTTTGCGGTACACTGGGCGCCATGAGGATCCAGTCGCTTCGCTTGGTACATATCGGTCCCTTCGAGGACACGAAGATTGAGTTCCCAGCGGGCACCAACCCGGACCTCGCCGACGTGTACCTCTTGGTCGGCCAGAATGGCTGCGGCAAGACGACGGCGCTGCATCTCCTCGCAGCGCTTCTTGCGCCTGACGTGGCGAGTGCGCTCCGAGTTCAACGGAGGTTCAACGGCGAGGCCTCGTTTGCAGTCGCGACTGGCGATGGCGCGAACGCACGCTGGGTCCTTGGGTCACCACCATCAAGCGAGGTCCTCGGGCTGAGCGCCCAGCCTCCGAGTTCCTGGGTTCCAGTGGTCGGAGCGAGCCAGTCGGTCGCGATGGAGTGGCAGACGTGGTACGGCCGGTTTTCCGGTCAACAACATGGCGGCGGATGGCAACGGAATGGACCGCCGATACCCTGGGCCGCATTCGCGTATGCTGGCGAACGATCGGTGAATGAAGTGAACGTTCGAACGATCCAGGAACTCGACACCGCGCCGCTGGGCAACAGCCTCGGTTTTCATCACGCGGCCGTTAGCCAGCACTTGGCTCAGTGGGTCGCAAACCAGGAGTTCAAGAAACTCAAGGCCCTCCAGGCTCAGCAGGAAGGGCGCGCGAAAGCCATCGCAGAGAGCGTTCACCGAATAGAAGCCGCGGTGAGCGAGGTGATTGGGACCGAGTTCTCGTTCTACACCGAAGTGGAGGGAACTGAAGTACGAGCAAAGCTCAACGGTACCGTTGTGGAGCTTGGATTGCTCCCCGCTGGCGTGCAATCCATCATGAGCTGGATTGGTGACCTCCTGATGCGCCTAGACCGAGTCGAATGGGCCGACAACCGCGCGGTCCATGAGCGGGCATTTCTTCTGCTGCTTGACGAGATCGATGTCCACCTCCACCCGGCATGGCAACGGAAGCTGCTCGGCGTCGTCCAGAAGGCGTTTCCAAAGGCACAGATCATCGCTTCGACTCACTCACCTTTCCTCGTTGCGTCTCTTGCTGACGGAGCCGTCATTGAGCTCAAACTGGATCCAAAGGGGCGTTCCATCGCTCAGCCGCCGCTCATGGCGCCGCTCGAGAAGAGCTACTCTTCGACCATGCGTCAGCTCTTCGGCATCGATTCCGACTTCGATCTCGAGACCGAGACTCTTTTCAGACAATTCCAAGCGAAGATCGAACAGGTGCTGCGCGGCGACGGGTCCGCCCAAGAAGAGCTGGACCGCCGTTCGCGCGAGCTCAAAGCTCGCGGTGAGGAAATCGCGCAACTCGTTCAGTTCGAACTCAATCAACTGCAGCGACGCCGCCCGCGTCCTTCGGGGTCATGAATCCTTTCACACGCGGACCCGCACCGGCTGAGCTCGTGGCGCTGGCCCCTGGAGCGACGGCCTCCTTCGTCAAGCGCTGCGCAGAAGAATCCTCAGCGAGCTTCTTTTGGCCGAAGACCAACGGGCAATCGATCCTCCCGATCGTCCGGACGGCACTCGCGGAGCTGACCACTGACCACTGCTCCTACTGTGACAGCTGGCCAATTGATACGACCGGCGAGAGGGAGGTCGACCACTTCCGACCCAAGCGGCGCTTCCCGTGCGAAGCCTATGATTGGCGCAGCTTGTATTTGGTGTGCACCGCCTGCAACAAGGCCAAGCTCGACGAGTGGAACCAGCAGCTCCTTCAGCCAGACGATCCGAGCTACTCTTTCGAGCGCTACTTCATGGTCGATTCGCTCACGGGCGAACTCAAGCCGAACCCTGCAGCATCGACCGACGACCGGACGCGGGCAACAGAGACAATTCGCGTCTTGGGCCTGCAACGCGGCGGCCTCACCGTCACACGACGCCGGGCCATCGCCAGCTCGAGTGCGACCGACGATCCTCAGCGGGCCTTTCGATTTCTTTCGATCGCGCCTCGTGTCACCCGGGCTCCCGATGGCCGGGAGCATGGGCTTTCGCGATGACTCTGCTTGCAACTCGGATTGGGATCGAGGGCAAGGGCAAGCTCGAGTTGATCGACGAGCTCATCGACCCCAGCTTCGAAGGGCACGACCCGCTGATGGGCACGACGAAGCGCGATGGGCTCCGCGAATCGGTGAAGAGCTACCGCGCGGCGTTCCCCGACCTGAAGTTCGAAGTGAACGCGCTGGTCACCGAAGGCAACTTCGTGGCCGTTCGCTGGACCGCCCGCGGCACCCATCGCGGCGAGCTGATGGGCATCCAACCCACCGGGAAGAGCACCGAGGTGACGGGCATCGATCTCGCGGAGCTCCGCAACGGGAAGATCGTCTCGCTCCACGGTCAGTTCGACGCCCTGGGGTTGATGCGCCAGATCGGCGGCGACGTCATGGCGTTGCCCATTGGCAACAGGCCGAGCGCCGAGCACTCGAAGCGCACCTGAAAGGTCCTCAGCGACCGTTCTGGTAGTAGCGCTGTGGGTGGACGCCGGTCAGCCGCTCCACCCGCTCGCCCCACGCGCTCTCGGGGTGCTGCTCGAAGAAGGTGGTCGCCTCCCCGCGCGCGGGTACGATCTCCCCGAGGTGCACCAGCGCCTGCATGGTGCGAAACGACCGCTCATCGGCCACCGGGCTGTTGGGCGAGCGCTCCGCATCCTCCCGTGCGAGGGCCAGCGCCGCGGCCGGGTCCGAGTCGACGATGGCGCGCAGGCGCTCCATCGGATCGACCGGAGCGGGCCGGGGCGGAGGTGGCTCGGCAGGAGGCGCGCTCGGGCGAGGCACGGCTGGCGCTGGAGCAAAGACCGGGGCCGCGGACGCCGCGGTGGGTGCGGGCGCATTGCTGACCGCCGGCTCGCCCTCGGATGGTGGTGATGGACGGAGCACCACCCAGGCGAGGAGGGCCACCGCTGCCAACCCGGCGACCCACCACCCTGCGCTCGATCGGCTCGGCGTCATCGCTTTAGAACCTCGTCTCGCAGACGTGGCTGGTCTGGAAGGTCGCCAGATCGAGATTCGCCCAGGGGAAGGCTTGGTCCGTGTAGGCCCACGACAGCGCCCCGGCGTAGCCTTGGTCGTACAGATCCGCGGCGAGCTCGCCGGCGGTGCGGGCGGGCAGGCTCACGGACACCTGATTGTGCGTGGTGTTGATGGCCGACAGACCGGCATTGGGAAACTCACCCATCAGCACCGGCTTGCCGGTGAGCCCGACCGACGCGGGGGTCGCGGTCTTGTATGGGAACCACTCGTAGATCCAGTCGTAGTAGTGGAGTTGGTAGAAGTCGAGGTTGCTGTGGGTCCAGGCGTTGCCCCACTTGATGGCCGTCGAGCCGACCGACACCGGCGCGTGCGAGTGGGCGTGGAGGTTCGCCGCCACCTCGACGACGAACGTCTCCATCTCGGCGTGCGACACGGCCTGGCTCGCGTATTTCGAGTCCGGCACGAAGTCGTTGCCGCCGTACTTGTTGGTGCCGTTCATCGCCCACTCCGGCTCGTTGATGATGTCCCAGCCGAGCATGCGCTTCTTGTGCTGGCTCGCCTCGACCACGTCGGCCACCGGGCCAACCAGGTTCTTGATCAGCCGGCCGCGCTTGTCGGCGTCAACGACCATGGGCCGGAGGTTCACATGGTGGAGGCCGTTCTCGTCCCAGGTCGCCTCGAAGTTGTTGAACGAGAAGATGGTGAGCAGGAGGTACACGTCATTCTGCTCAGCCAACTCGAGCGCCTTCTCGAGGTCCGCCGCCATCGTGCCTCCGATGCCGGTGGGGACATCGTCGGTCCCAAAGACGATGCCGCTGGAGTCCAGCCGAGGGAACAGCCACCAGCGGATGACGTTCACCTTCTTGGCCGTCATCGCCGTCAGATCGGCCTGGTAGGCCGACGCATTGGCCGCGACCCCTGGTTGGCTCCACGGGGCGTGACCACCGAAGTCGGCCGCGTACGTGTGCCAGGCCCAGTTGGTCCCCAGGGCGAAGCGCTTCTCGCAGTTCCAGCTCAGGCCGGCCGCCACGGGGCAGGTGTCCTGACAAGCGGTGCCTCCGCCTGTCCCGGTGCCT
>PMBV01000153.1 GCA_003153055.1 Myxococcales bacterium | reverse complement strand
TGCCGCTGGTGACGGTGCCGATTCCGGGGTCGATTCTCCCCGTTCCACCAGAGAAGACAGCGGTCAGCGTCGTACCGCTGTCGAGGTCCACGGACGACGCGGCAGCCACGAAGCTGGCGATAGTGGGCTCTTCCGTCGCGCCGTGCACGGCAATGACGATGGTCTTGCTGGCTGACTTGCCATTCGCATTCGTGACGGTAAGAGTGAACTCGGCGTCCGCGGCCAGACTGCCGGTGGCGACGGCCGTGCCGCTGGTGACGGTGCCGATTCCGTGGTCGATCCTCCCCGTTCCACCAGAGAATACAGGCGTAAGCGTCGTACTGCTGTTCGGGGCGACTGACGACTCGGCAGCCACGAAGCTGGCGATGGTCGGCTCCTCTCCCCCGCAGGAGACCATTGAGCCGATGAGTGCCACCTGAAACAGCCTCACAAGACCTTCACGCAAATTCACGAAGCATTCTCCTATCCACCAAGTACCAGCGAAACTCCTCGTCCCTCGTTGCTTCGAGCTTCGACGCACACAAGGTGCGCACATTCACGAAGGCTTCGAAAAAAGGAACGAATCGCTGGCGCAGGGGCGCCACTCAGGGGGTCTGAACGATGCCCTGGTGTGCCTTCAGGGCCTCGAGCAGCGAGCTCAGCGCCGGAGCGTCCCATCGCGTATTCAATATCCCATACGTCTCAGGTGACCCGAGAGTGCGGGAGGCCCCCGTCGACTCGGTGCCGTTGAACGCCCAGTAGCTCCAATCGACGTCGGCGTCGTCGAGCACGTGGAGGAATGACTGGAACCACAACCCCTGCCCGCTGGTCGAGGTCACGCAATCCTCGGCTGTATTACAGGTGCCGAATTCGCTCACCCACACCGGCGCGGTGTATGCTTTGTCCTGCACCAGCAAGAAGCCCCAGCGGTTGCCCGTGGCTGTCTTGACTGAGCTGTAGTCTTGGGCGCTGTGAAACCACGCGTAGTCATGTGGAGCCCAGACCAGACGGTTGGCCACGTCGAGCGAGATGGGCTGCGAGGAGGCCCCGGAGAAGTCCGTCGAATAGGTGAGCCCACCGACCATCACCAGGAGTGCTGGATTCTCGGCCAGCACCGCGTTTCCTCCGCGCAGCGCCGCGGCGCGCCAGTCCCGTGCCGAGTTGTTCCCTCCCCAGACCGGAGTCACCCCGTTGGCCGCGCGCAGCTCGTTTCGCAGCTCGGCGGCGACCACTGCTTTCTGGCTTCGGTAGCGCGCCACCATGGTTCGCCAGTCGGCCAGCCAGGCGGATTCCGGGTAGTCGGCGCTGTACCAGAGCCCATTTCCGTCGGTATCGCTGCAGCACCAGTCGGCTCGGCTCACGTGGTCATCGAGAATCACCACCAAGCCCTGGGCCGCGAGGGCTTCGATGACGCGGTCGAAGACCTCGAGCGCGGTGAGCCCGACGAGCTGCGGATTCGCCGAGAGCCGGGCTTCGGCGACGCGCGGGTTCTTCTCCACCAACTCATTGGAGAAGGGGAGCCGAACCGAGTTGAAGCCCTCCTGGCGAATGAGCCCGGCGAGCTTGGTCAAGGGCTGAGTGTCGAGCCCCGCCACCACGAAGTCAGGCGACTCACCGCCATACCAGTTCACGCTCGCGAACTTGAAGCGCTTGCCGCTGGCGTCCATCACCCACCGGCCTTGCGTGTGGAACGGGAGCGGCGGCAAAGGCCACGCGCCGCCGCCATCGATGGCACCTCCATCGATGCCGCCACCATCGACGCTGCCCCCGTCGACACCGAGGCCGCCATCGACACCGAGACCGCCGTCGACACCGAGACCGCCGTCGAGACCGAGGCCGCCATCGGCACCTTGGCCGTGACCAGCGTCGAGGCCCGCTGGAGGAGCCCCGCCGTCGGCTCCGGGTTCCGGTGGGACGCCCTCGCACGAAGCGGCGAACAGGAAGGCGACGGTGAGGAGCGCGCTCCGGGTCGAAAGCGGTGGAATCATGTTCGACGGCACTTCCGCGGATTGGTTCGCAGTGAGGGGGGAGCTTCTTGCTCGGCAGCCCGGATGGAGGTCAGCGGGCGTCGAAGCGGGTCAAGCGGACGGCTCGCGAGGTCCCGGCCGTTCGATTCCAGCGCAGATGCTGCCGCGGAACTCGGTGCAGCGCCCGACCGAAGCTCCGCTCCGAGAAGCTGGGACCCGCTCGCTGGGCCGTTGCCGAAACGCGGTGGACCGAGGGGCCGCCGGGCCGCTGTCCAGTCGTTCAAGAGCCGCCCTCATCGCACCTGTCGGGCTCTACCGAATCAAGGGACGGCGAGTATCCCAAAGTCCGCTCTAAGGACCTGGAGCTGGCTCGCTGGGCCGGTGCGAGCATGCCTTGAGGGCGGGGGTCGAGCCGGGGCCCACCGACCGAGGCGGTCTGGCCAGCGCCTCGACCCAAGACCTCGGTGAGCACACGTGAGGGACACCCGCCCATGCACCCAGACCGGACGAGGGCTGGTGGTGCCCGCCCAGGGCCTCCGACCCTCCCCGACCCCTGCCTCGAGCCATCCTCCCGCGCATCGCCACCGGCACAACCTCGACGCGAGGTCCCTGGCTCGCAGGGGTGAGGGCCAAATGGAAGAGCAGCTTCCATCGCGGAGAGGCGGCGGCATGACACGCCTCGAGCGCGAGGGGGGGGCGAGTGGGCAATCAAGCGACGGTGAGTGCCGGGTCCTCTGTCTGATCTCGAAGGAGTCGACCTCGGCGAGGGGCCAGAATGAGACCGACAACCTGGTTGTCACCCCGAAGAAGGGGCCACCCCTCACCACCCTCTGGTCGTGTTCCATGGTCTATGAGAGGTCGCCACTTTCTCCGAGCGGGCAGGACGGTGCGAGCATGCCTTGAGGTGCGAGGGGCCCGGTGCCCACTGCATCAGGTGCAGTTCCCCCTCGCGCATGCCCTGCATGGCCCATGGTGGGACTTTCCGACCGACGCTGCGCTCCGAGCGTGTCACGAATGGAAGCTGCTCTTCCATTTGGCCGTCACCCCCGCCCGCCCGGGGCCGGGCTCGTGGCCCCTCACGTGTGCTCACTTCGGCCTCGGGTCGAGGGGCTGGCCACACCGCCTCGGTGGGTGGGCCGCGGCGCACCCCTCGTTCCTCAAGGCATGCACGCACCATCCTGCCCGTTCGGAGAACGCGACACCTCAGACATGAGACTGCCCAGATTCTCGATGCCCGAGTTATTCGCACATTGGGCGATGCTCTTTCTCTCGACAGCACCGCCAGGGAGCGGAGTTGGGCCCGACGCACGCCTCGAGGAACTCCGCCCGAGGCCCAGGTCGCACGATTCCCGCCACCGCTGACTCAGCGCATCGACGCGGAGGACAGCGCCCGGTGTACCGCCTCAAGGGCCTTGCGCGCCTCGAGCAGCTCAGCCCGCTCCCGCGTCAAATCCGCCACCTGGCGTGCCAGCGTGTCCCGCTCCTGGGTGAGGACGTCAGCGGAGCGTCGCAGCGTCGCCGCGGTCTGCCGGGTCGACTCGAGCTCCGAGGCCAGGCGCTCTTCCTCGGCCAGGCACTCCTCGACCTCCTTATCCTTGGCGCTCAGCGCCTGCTCGAGCTGGGCCTTCTCGTGCTCCCGCTCCTCGCCGCGCTGCCGGCTGTCTTGCACCGCGATGAGGGCTTCGTTTCGCTCGGCCTCCAGCGCCTCGAGCTCCTGCTCCAACTCGGTGAGGAGCGCGGCTCTGGTCTCCATCTCGAGCGCCAGCCGCTTGGCCTCGTCCATTCGCAATCGAGCCTCTTCCGTGGCGCGCTCGGCCTGCCGGCGAGTGGCCTCGAGGTCCTGGGTGAGCGCGAGGTTCAGCTCGCGGGCCTTGGTCAGCTCGGACTGCAACAGCGAGATGCGCTCCACCGCGCGAGCGCCGGCCTCGGCCACGGTGTCGGGCAGGGGCTCGGGTCGGGGGTTCTCTCGCACCGCGCGCAGCCGACTCTTCAGCCGGTCGCGGCGAGCGGTTTGGTCCTCCGCTGGCGGCGGGGCGGTCTGGACCTCGACGAGCTCTTCAGGTGGGTCAACCTGGGCGACGGGGCTCATCGGCTCGGGAGCTTCTTCCCGTCTCGCCATGGGGCGGAACGAAGGGTCGGCGACCTCGGGGCCGCGCACGGTGGCCCACTCGCCCCGCGCTCGCGGCACTGACTCGACTCCAGTGGCCTCGGCGGAAGCGCTCGGGCGCGGGGGCTCGTCGGCGAGCGCGTCGTGAATCAGTTGCTCCGCCGTCGCTCGGGTCGCGTGGGCCGCGGCTCGGGCCTTCACGGCAGCCGAGAGCTCACCGGCGGGGCTGGGCTGCAGCTCCTCGCGAGCGACCTGCGCGGCGATGGCCTCGACGTCGGCCGTGGCCTGGGCATCGGAGCTCAGCTCGGTCGTGGACGAGCCCAAGCGCAGCCGCGGTCGAGATCGTGAGACGTTGGCATCGAACGCCTTCTTCATGGCATTTCCCTCGAGGGCTCGAAAGGGTCGGTTCTCATGCGGTCTTCACCTTCGCCTTGGCCTCAGCCTCGGCGGTGAGCCTCCCCAGCACCTCGTCAACGAGGGCCGTGAGGTCCGCTGCGCCCTTGGAATCGCGGTCGAACCGGAAGATGGGCATGCCTTCGCTCGAGGCCTGGGCAAAGCGGGTGCACTGGCGCACCACCTTCGGCAGCAGGTACTCGGCGTAGTGCTCCCGGAGCGCCTCCAGCGCTTCCTTGGACAGCTTGAAGGTGGCGTTGAAGCTGTTGACGACGATGAAGACGTGGTCGAGCACGTGGCCGAGGTCGGTCTCGAGCGACTGCACCGTCTCGAAGAGCAGCTTGAGGCCGTGGAACGACAGGAAGTCGGCCAGCACCGGCACCAGCAGGTCATCGGCGGCCATCAAGGCGTTCAGGTTGAGCAGCCCGAACGACGGGGGCGCGTCGAAGATGATGAAGTCGTAGTGGCCCTCGACCTCCTTGAGGGCGTTCTTGAGCTTGAACTCCCGGCCGGCCATCGGCATCAGCGCCAGGTCCATCGTCGACATCGAGAGGTTGGAGGGGATGAAGTCGAGGTTGGGCAGGGGCGACTTGTGAATGACCTCCGAGATGGCCTTCTTCTTCACCAGCACGTCGAGCAGCGTGTGGGGGAAGTCTTCGCCCTCGAAGCCGAGGCACTTGGTCGCGTGGCCCTGGGAGTCGAGGTCTACCAGCAACACCCCGTAGCCCAGCTCGGCCATGCGCCAGGCGTAGCTGGTGGACAGCGACGTCTTGCCCGTGCCGCCCTTGAAGTTGAGGAAGAGCTGCTTCCGCGGACCGACCGTGGGCGGCGCGAGGCTCAGCTTGCCCCGGAGCTCCCACACGTCATCGGGGGTGTACTCGGGCTTCGCCAACGAGGCCGAGAGCGCCTTGGCGCTGACTCCCAGCAGCTCGGCGGTCTCTCTGGGCGTGTAGAGCAGTGGGTCCATGAGGAATCCCTTCAGGCAACGAAGTATTTGAGGCCACGACGGACGACAGCGCCCTTCGACAAGAGCAGGCTCAACGCTCGGACGACATCGTCGGACGGCGCGTCGGCCGCCAGAGTCAGGTCGGGCAGCGACTTACCTCGAAGCGAGGCGCGAAGCTCGCCCATCAGTCGGTCGACGAGCTCGTCGCTCGTGGCAGTGATGACGGCGGTGCGCGAGGCTGGTGCCCGCTGGCCTCCGTCGGCTGGCCAGGCATTCCCCGACGCGAGGAAGCCGACCGCGCGGGCCGAGGGGGCACGGTCGCTCAATCGGACGGTGGGCTCGGGCACGGCCGTGGAATCCAAGACGCTGATGCGGGAGCTCCGAGACGAGGCTGCGATGCTCTCGGCGGCGACGGCGGGCGCTGACGGCAGATCCGCGGTGGTGACACGAGCTGAGGCGGCCATCTTCTCGGCGGTGACGGTGGGCGCCGACGGCAGGTCCGCGGGAGTGACACGAGCTGAGGCGGCCATCTTCTCGGCGGTGACGGCCTGGCGGTTCGCCGGAGCGAGGTGCGCGGGCATGAGGCGAGAGGAAGTATTCCCGGTGGCGACCGCGAGCCGCGGAGTAGGCGCTCCTCCCGGCGTCGTGGGGCACGTGCCTCCACCGAGGTTCGTCGAGTGTAGCGCCGTGGGCCCGTGCGTCGAAGCGCCCCCCGCACCATTCTCGTGCGAGAGACGAGCCTCGCGCACCGAGCGCCGGTCGGCGACGGGCACTGGCTGCACTGAAGAGAGCCGACGCACTTCTCGGCGGCGGTGGGCCTCGTTGAGCTCCACCACTTTGGTCACGTCTTGGCCCAGCAGGTTCGACAGCGCCTGGCTCGCGCTCCGCCGCACCTTGATGTCCGGGTCGCGCATCGCCTCGAGGAGCAGGGGCCGAGCGGCGTCGGCCTGGCTCGCTCCGAGGACGAGCGTGGCCAGGGCTCGCACCTCGGCGTTGGCGTCGCGGATCGACGTGACTCCGAGCTCGAGCGCGTCCTTCGGTGGAAGCCCGAGGGCGAGCAGCGAGGCTCGTCGGCGAACCGTCGGCTCGGGGTCGCTGGTGGCCGCCGCCAGGTGAGGCCCAGCGGCTTTCGGGTCCAGCTTGAGGAGCGCCTTCAGGGCGGCGATCCGCACTTCGGGCGACGGCGCGGCGAGCAGCGGCTTCACCACCGCGGCCCCCTCGGGCCCTGCGAGCGCCGACAGCGCCTTCAACATGGCCACCTGGGCCCTGGGCTCGGTCTCGAGGTTGAGCGCGCTCGCCAGCGCAGGTGCCGCGGCGCGATGGCTCAACGCCGCCAGCCGCTCGGCTGCCCGGGCGCGGGCGGCGACGTCGGTGGCGCTCAGCTCCCGCACCGAGAAGCCGAACAGCGTCTCTTCGCTCTTGGGAAACGCCGCGCCGTTGGCCAGCGTGTCGACGTCGGCCTCGCTCACCGACAGACGGCCCGCTGACTTGAGCTCGTGGGCCATGCGAGTCGCCGGAGTCCCCTGGGGACCGCGCTCCGCGCGAACGACGCCTCGCTCGGGGTTCGCGCCAACGCGCGTGCGGAGCACCTCGCTGCGAAGCTGGGCGATGAACTGGGCGAGGTCGAAGCCATCGACCACCTCGGTGCCGTGGATACGTGAGGCGTCGAGGATGTTCGCCACCAGACCGGCTTGCTCCCGTCGGAGGGCGTCGGCGAGCAGGGTCGCCTCGTCTCGCTCGGTGTCGGCTCGGCTCACTCGCACCTCGAGCTCAGCCACCGTGCGCTTCAGCTCGATCTCCCGCTGGGCAGCCCGCGCCAGCTCGGCCTTGAACCGTTCGGCCTCGGCGACCGAGCGCTCCACGTCGTTGGCCAGTTGTGAGGAACGGGCCTCGAAGTACACGATTCGCTCGAGTGCGCCCTTCAACAGCGTCTCGGGTGTCTCGTCGTTCATGGCCTCAACGTCCCTCGTCAAGAAAACGAGCGTACAAGCCTGTAGCGGCTTGTCTCCTTTCTGACCGGAACCGCACCCTACCGAGTCTCGTTCGACATGTAAATGGCTGAAACCACTGCATTTTCATGGGATCGCCCGCAACGCCGCTGAGGCCGGTAAATCGGCCTCGGAGCGTGGTGGCCGCTGGGGCGTGCTCGGCGTTACAACCCTGCACTCATGTCGTGGCTCGGCCGAATTGGGGTTGTCTGGGGCTTGCTGGGAGTGTGCGGGTTCCTCGTCGAGGCGGTGTACCGGCTCGCGGTTCACGCGGTGGAGTCGTTGCATTTCTCGCTGAGCCTGGGCCAGTGGACTTTCGCCATCGGGTGGACGGCGCTGCTGCTGTACTTCGAGGGGTACCGTGGTTTTCAGCAGCGGTTCTCGCCTCGGGTCGTGGCGAGGGCCTGGCACCTGGGGCACCACCCGCGATGGCTCCACGTCGTGCTGGCTCCGGCATTCTGCATCGGGCTCTTCCACGCCTCGCCTCGGCGGGTTCGATCGGAGTGGACGCTGGTGGTGATGGTCGTCGCGCTGGTGGTCCTGGTGCGTCGACTGGAGCCACTGCTCCGCGGGTTGTTCGACCTCGGTGTCGTGGTCGCGCTGTCGTGGGGTCTGGGCGCGCTGGTGGTCTTCGCGGCGCGAGGGTTGACGGGCCGCGTGCCGGCCGTGCCGCTCGACTTGCCCGGGCCTGCGACGTCAGCGGCGACTCCGGTGCTCGCGCGAGACTGAGCCGCTTTCGTCCTCGGCGCCGACCTCTACTCCAACGCTACGAGTCGCCGAGCCGCGACCATCGCGCCATCGGAGGAGAGCCGCTGCGCGACGCCCGTCGAGCGCTGGGCGACGGTGGGGTCGAGGACCTCTCGCAGGGCCGCGGCCAGGGTGTCTGTGTTGAGGGCGCCCACGACCGATGTCCCGATGCCCAACGCGCGGACGCGGCTGGCCCAGTAGAACTGGTCGCTGAACATCGGTACCACTACCTGTGGGGCCGCGGCGCGTGACGCGGTGGCGGTGGTTCCTGCTCCGCCGTGATGGACGACGGCGGCCACCCGCCGGAAGAGCGCCTGCTGATTCACGTCTCCGATGACGATGCAGTCGGGCGCGTCGTCGAGGAGGCCCAGCTCGGCCCAGCCCTGCGAGATGATGGCCCGGCGACCGACGGCCCTGGCTGCCCCGACGAGGGCGCGGCTGGCACCGTGCGGGGCCGGCATGCTCCCAAACCCGAAGAAGAGCGGCGGCGCTCCGGCCTCGAGGAACGCGGCCAGCTCGGGCGGCAGGGGCGTCGAGTCCTCCAGAATCCACGTGCCAGTCTCGAAGACCGTCAAGCCGGGGCTGGCCGGCACCGGCGCGAGAACACCGTCGGTGGCGAGCCACGGGTGGTCGGTGATGGTGTGACGGAGCACGTCGTCGATGGGGGTCAGGCCCCTCTCCGAGCGGTTGTGATTGACGCGCTCGAGGGCCCGGTCGTTCCACGCACGAAGCGTGGCCTCCCAGCGCCGCGCGTTGATCGTTGCATTCGCTCCTGGTTCCCAGGTCTCTCCCGCGCCGGGCGGGGGCAGGTGGTCAGGCGACGGAATCGCCACCGGCGCATACAGCGCCGTGACGTAGGGAAGGCCTCGGAGCTCGGCGATCGACCGTGCTGCGTATTGGTGCGCGTTCGCCCCGAGAATGGCATCACAGCCCTCCGCGGCGGCGCCCACTGTCTCGAATTGGTTGGTGACTAAATCTGGCATCGACTCGCGCAGGCGCCGGAGCTGCTCGGCCGTGAGCGGAGCCGCCGGACCGCGGCCGACGGGATGGCGCATCTCGACGCCGACCGGGACCGCCTCGAAGCCGAAGCCGCGCACCCACTCCACGAAGTTGGGCGGCACGCACAGGCGGACCTGGTGACCGAGCTCGCGTACCCGAAGCCCCAGCGCGACGATGGGCTGTACATCGCCTCGGGTGCCAACCGAGGACAGCAATGCACGCATGGTTCCTCCAGTCGGTCGACGAGAGCCCGGACCGTGCCGCCGTCGTAACCTCCCAAGTCATGAATGTCATCGGCATCACTCCGATGGCGGGGGACGCCTTGTCCTCGGCGATTCGTGCGTTACATGTTTTCCGACATGCGTGGGCGCCTGGACTCCGAGACTCGCTGGCTGAGGCTGCTGCTGGCATGCCTGGCGGTCGGCTCCACGGTGAGCCCGGCCCAGGTGGCGAGCGCCGTCGAGCCGGTGTGCGTGGCGCAGGGCGGCCGGGGCAAGAAACCCGTCGAGCTCGTCGCGCGAGTCGAAGCGCGGGTTGGTCACCCGGCGCTGAGCATCCCCAATTTCACCGCCCGCGCCTGGAGTCCTCCGCTCCGACCCCTGGATCCCCGCCCGCCGAGGCCGGCCCGATTTCTGTTGCACCGCGCGTTGCTGAACTGAGCGGCCCCGCGGCACCCGCTCGCAGCGCTCGTTCGTCTCCCGACATCCCAACCATCACTTTCAAGCCGACTCCCCCACTGGGCGGAGCGGCTCCGTGCAGGAGCACACCATGACATACACGTCGTATGACCCATTCATCTCCGAAGCGAAGAAGACGCGGTACCTCGCACATGTGCAACAGCGCGCCACCGCCTGGTCCATTCCATTCGAAGGAAGGACGGTGGAGACCGCGCGGGGCCGCACCTTCATGCGCATCAGCGGGCCAGTCGACGCGCCGCCGCTCGTTCTGCTGCCCGGCGGAGGCACCAGCTCGTTGATGTGGCAGCCCAACATCGCCGGGCTCTCGGAGCACTACCGGACCTACGCGCTCGACAGCATCTTGGACGTCGGGCTGAGCGCGAACACGCAGCCCATCAAGACGGTCGACGAGCTCACCGCGTGGCTCGAGGAGCTCTTCGAGGCGATGAAGCTGGGCCCGGGCCTCCGGCTGATGGGCCTCTCCCACGGCGCCTGGTTGGCGGCGCACTTCGCTCACCGGTTCCCCTCGCGACTGGCGAAGGTGGTGCTGCTGGCGCCCCCCGGCTGGGCCGTCGCCATTCGCCCTGCGTACCTCCTGCACATGATGCAGATACTGCTCCCGCCCCGGCGCTTCTTCATTCGCAAGGTGTATCGCGCGAGCCTGCCCGGGCTGGTCGCGACTGGAGCGCCCGGTCTGAAACTCATCGACGAGATGACCGAGGACCTGGCGTTGGCCTTCGAGTGCTTCGGGCTGCGGCGCATGACCCAGATGCTCGAGCCGAAGGTGGCGGAGGACGAGAAGCTGCGGCTCCAGGTGCCCACGCTGTTCGTCATCGGCGAGCGCGAGGTGATTTACCCGGCGCAGGAAGCGTTGGATCGCCTCGCCAGGGTCGCCCCGTCGATTCAACGGACGGTCATCCCCGGGGCGGGCCACGACATGACGTGGCTCTTGCCTGACGAGGTCAACCGACAGGTCCTCGGATTCCTCGACGGCAACTGACGCGGCTCGAGGGCGCCTCTACGAGATGGCAGCCAGCCGTGGCTGTCCGACTTCTCGGGCCTCCCGCTCTTGCCTGAGCGCGGCCCAGATGAAGCCGGCCGAAACAATCCCCATCGACGCGAGCTCGGTCAGCGTGTCGGCCGACCACGTCTTGGGGGTGAGAAGGAACGCCGCCCCGATGGTGTTGTTCGCTCCGTGGGCCACAGCGGCCGGCCAGGCGCTCCCGCTCTTCTGTGTGAGCCACGCGAAGCCGAAGCTCATCGCCACCACGGTGAGGGGAAAGAAGACCCAGGCATTGAGGAGCGGGCGCTCGTGGTCGTTGTATCCCTGCGTGTTTACCGGCAAGTGCCAGAAGGCCCACACCAGCCCGACCAGTACCGTCGCGAGGAAGCGCCCGAAGCGCCGCTCGAGGACCGGCTGGAGGAAGCCCCGCCACCCGAGCTCCTCGCCGATGCCCCCGACCAGCGCGGTCACCATCGAGCCGAGGGAGACCGACAAGAGGAGGTTGAGGGCGAAGAAGGGGAACGACTGTGGACCCCCGCCCAGGACCGTGCCCAGCTTGTGGATTGCTTGGATGGAGGCTCCATCGGCCGTGAGCTCGAAGTGGGTGGCGTCCCATGCCCCAGTCCCCGTCGCGGCGAGCAGGGCGACCTTGAGGAGGTCGGGCGCCAGTCCGAGAGCCAGCCCCGGCCCCAGCCACCGCCAGCCGGCCTTCTTCGCCGCCGCCCACGTCATGCGCCGAGACACCCCGCTCACGGTGAACGCGGTCGCCGCTGGCACCCACATGGTCACGAGGAGCCAGCCCTGGGCTCCCTCGCGCAGACCGGCGTGAATCGCCCCTGCCTGAGCGAGCGCGCCGAGGACGAAGGCGACGACGATGAACCTCATGGCGACGGGCGCCGTGCGCTCTTGATGAGATGTCTTGTTATGCATGACATGTTCTCGCGAAAAGTCGGATGAAGGGTAAGGCTCAGCGGGAGAAACTACGAGCGCCGGGCGCCGTGGAGTCGCCACCGGACCAGCGCCCGCATCGCCCGGTTGGAAGCCCAGAAGAGGATGACGCCAGAGCACGCCAGCACCGGGACGCCCCATGCGCCGAGGACCTCGTGGATGGCTGGGTTAGCGCTTCGGGGGCCGACGTAGAAGCTCCCGCCGCCGACCCACAGACCCAGCTCGAGGGGCATGAACGGCTTGAGCGCCGCGGTGACGATGGCGGCGACGGCCGCGAGCTGCATGACCACCAGGGGGAGGAGCCCGAACAACGAGACCGTGCTGTCCCGCGCGGCGATCCACAGCGCCCGTCCCAAGGCCCACGACGTTCCGCGGGCAAGCGCGCCACGCAGTGAGTGCTCGGTGAGGTAGCTCGCTGCCAGGGACTCAGGCGCGCCGAAGCCGGTCAGGAGGTCGGCATTCCCCTCGGCCTGACGGTCGAGCAGGTGCGCCCGAAGCTCCGCGACGATGTCGTCTCGCTCGGCTGGACCGAGAGCGCCCAGCCCCCGGTGAACGCGCAGGAGGAACTCTTCGGCCGGTGTCGGTAGCGCCATGTGAACCTCGCTCATTCGTCTCCCACCAACTTGGAAAAGGCGTTGCTGAAGTCTCTCCACGCCGACACCATGGCCTTCACGGTGGCGCGGCCCTTCTCGGTCAGCTCGTAGTACTTGTGGGCGTGGCCCACGCCCGAGTCGACCCACTCGGTCTTGACCTTCTTCTCGGCTCGCAGACGTGAGAGCAGCGGGTAGATGCTGCCCTCGCTCATCCCGAGGTTGGCTCGGTTGAGGAGCTCGACCAGCTCCAGCCCGTAGCGACGTTCCTTACGCAGCGCGAGGAGCACCGCCAGCTCGAGGCTCCCTTTCCGGAGCTGCGATCGCCAGGCCACCACCTCTCTTTGCACGTCATCTTGCACTACAAGTTATCTAGTTGAGCATGCTGGCCGATGTCAACAGGGGGCCACCGGCGCGATTTCTTCCGACTGGCCAAAGGAGGGGAGAGCCGGGGTATCGAATCGGTCCATCACCCTGAGCAGATCGCCCTGCCAGAATGATGGCCTTCCGCGATGTGCCGGTGGCCCGATTGGCGGCCAGCGTGGGTAATGGCGCGCAACTCCGGGAGTCCTCCTGGGGCCCGCGCCGTGCACACCCGACGGAGAGACGCGGTCTGAAGCCCTGAGTCCACGCAGTGCCTGGAGGTTCCCAATGAAGTGCCTGTCTTGTGTGTCGCTCGTGGTCGGGCTTGCGTTGGCAGGATGTGGCTCCATCGACGCGGTCATTGACTGCCACTCCATCTGCTCGCGCTACTCCGATTGCTGGGACGCCAACTACGACGTCGGGGCCTGCGAGGCGCGCTGCCGAACCCACTCGTCGACGGACACGGCCTACCGCCACGACGCCGACCAGTGCAGCGCCTGCATCAACGATCGCGCCTGTACGACAGTGGCCTTCAATTGCACGCTGCAGTGCGTGTCGGTGGTTCCGTAGTGCCTTTCCACCTCGGCCCCGCCCACGCTTCACTCACAGGAAGGAAGCCTCATGAACAACAAGACGGTGATGACACTCGTGTTCCTCGCGGTCAGCGGCTGTGCCGCGATTCAAATTCCACCCGACCGCCTCGAGGGCAACGAGGCGAGCATGCGGGGGGCGGAGGAGCTCGGCGCGTCGGGTGTCCCGGCCGCCAAGCTGCACCTCCAGCTCGCCCGGGAACAGACCATCTCGGCCAAGAAGCTGGCGGCCGACGGTGACGATCGCGCGGTGATGATGCTCGCTCGGGCGCAGTCGGACGCCGAGCTCTCCCTTGGACTGGCCCGGGAAGTCTCGGTCCACGCCGATGCTCAGCGGGCGGCCGACGAGCTCAAGGCCGTGCGTGCCCGCGGTACCCCGTAGTCGATTCCCCTTTTCCCAGGACGACCCAATGAACCACACGGCAAAGAGCCTCACTCTCGGCTTCTCCCTCGCAGGCCTCCTGAGCAGTTGCGCCACCGTCGCTCCCAACGAGCTCGTCGACGCGCGCAACGCCTACTCGGCGTCGAGCAACGGGCTCGCCTCACAGCTCACGCCCACCGACCTCCACGCTGCCAAAACGGTGCTCGACCAGGCGAACACCGAGTTCGAACGGAACGGCGACTCCCTCGCGGTTCGCGACACGGCGTACGTCGCCCTGCGGAAGATCGAGCTCGCCGACGTCAAGGCCCGTACCGAAGCTGACCACCGGGCCATCGCCGAGGCCGTGAAGCAAGGCGTGGTCGTGCGCGACAACCAGGTGAAGTACTCCCAGGCGGCCCTCGCCGAGACGCGCGAAGCGCTGCGCGGTGAACGAAGCACCAACGCGGCGCAGGGAGCGGAGTTGCAGCGGACCGCCTCACAGCTCGCCTCCGAAAGCGAGGCGCGTCAGATGACTCAGACGAGGCTGGACGCGGCGATGAAGGACCTCCACACCATCGCCTCGGTGCGCGACGAGGCGCGGGGCGTCGTCATCACCTTGAGCGGCAGCGTCATCTTCGCCTCGGGAGGCTACACATTGCTCGAGACCGCGAAGGCCAAGCTCGACCAGGTGGCCGAGGCGCTCAAGGACCAAAGCGAGGAGAAGCGGATGACCGTCGAGGGCCATACCGATAGCATGGGCTCCGAGGCCTCCAACCAGCGCCTGGGACAGAACCGGGCCAACGCGGTGCGTGACTACCTGGTGAGCCGCGGGGTCGATGGTACCAAGCTCATCGCCGTGGGAATGGGCGCGACCCGGCCGATTCTCGACAACAGCAACGCCGAGAACCGTGCCAACAATCGAAGGGTCGAGATTGTCATCAGGCCCGCGCCGCTGACGGAGCGTTGACCACTGAACGCCGTCGTTCCCAGCTGCAGCGATGGGCGCTGGAGGCACCTTTTCGTTGGAGCTGCTGGTAGTGCCTCGTCTTCTCTCCGCGGTCGTCGTCTTCAGTCGAGCGACTGGTGACCTCGATGAGCACGCGAACCTGGTTCTCCGTGAATGTCTCGGCGTGGCTGGCATCGAGGGCGCTCCTCGGTGGTCACTTGTGGACGGCCCGGAAGTACCGGGCGAGCACCCCGGCGTGGCTGTTCGCCAGCCCGCTCATCAGGGTCTCCAGGCTGTCGATGGGGTAGCCGGCCGGCAGGGCGCGCGCGGGGAGCGGTGGCTCCTCGGTGAAGGTGATTCGGTAGTGCACCGGACCCGAGTACAGGTACCGGCGCGCGAACGTCGGTCCATCGAGGCGCGGCTCCTCGAGGAACGCGCTGAGGTCGCGCTGGAACTGGAGCAATGTCTGCATTCGCCGCGGGAGGTCGAACAGCGTGGTGAGCTTCTTCCGGAGCGCGGGCTCGTCTCCCTCCTGGCAGCGGAAGAAGTAGACATGCTCGGTGAGCCCCTCGCGCTCGAACACCGCCTCGAGCTCGGCGGTCTCCATCTGTCCATTGATGTATACGTTCTGTGCCAGCTTCTGAAACCCGTGCAGCTTGAGCGCCTCACGCACCACCTGCCGCTCGCGGACGTCGTCGGAGGCGAACGAGAAGACCGCCAACAGGAACCCATCGGGGCGGCTGGGGCGGGCGATGACGGCATGGCTGATGGAGCGCGCGATGCCGGCGAGCTGATAGCGCGTGACGCCGCCAGCATCGTCCTCGGTGGTCATCATGCCCGAGGCGCGGAGCCGGGACATCGCGGTGCGAATCGCCCCCGAAGAATACCCTCCGAACTCCGCGAGGTCGCGCATGCCGGCGGCCGATGCGAGGGGACACTCGGCCAGCGCCGGCAGGGAGGCGCGGAACACGACCGGAGCGAGCAGCAGCTCGTTGAGTGGTAACGGGTATTTCTTCTCGAAGCGCATGCGCGTGGTCCGACCTCGAGTGGTAGCACGCTCTGGGGTTCGTGAGTCCGTTGGCCTGGCGAGTCGTCTCACAGATGTTTGTAGAAATACGTCGTGGCGCAGAACGCTCCGTCGGGCATCAAGGCATAGCGGGGGATGGAGCCGACCTGTTGCCAGCCCGCGCGCACGTAGACCCGCTCGGCGTCACTCCCGGTCACCGTGTCGAGGACCAGCACCGTCTTCCCCTCGGCACGCGCCTCCGCGTCGAGGCGGGTGAGCAACGCCTGGGCGACGCCCTGTCGTCGGGCGCTCCGCCGCACCAAGAGCTTCGCCACGTCGGCCCGGTGCGGCTGGTTCTCGGGCAGCTTCATCAGCAGTTGCACGGTGCCGAGCAGCTCACCTCCGTCGTCCTCCGCCACCAGGAGCGCCCGCTCGCCCCGAGCGACGCCAGCGGCCACGGTGTCCCAGAAGGCGCGCGCCTTCTCCTCCGACAGTGGCCACATGAAGCTGACCGACGCCCCGCCCTCGACGCAGTCCATCAACACCGTGGCCAGGCTTCCCGTGCACCTCATCGCCTCCGCAGCGGAGAGGCGTCTCACGGTCGTCATCGGGACCTCCCGGCCGGCCGCCGCGGGAGCGCCGTCAGCGCCACCAGGTACCGCGCGGGCCGGCGGGTGGGGTTTCGGAACGAGGTCGGCTGGTCAAGGCGCATGACCAGGCAGTCCCCCGCCGTGAGGCGGTAGCGGGTCTCACCGACACCGAGCTCCATGGTCCCCTCGAGCATCCAGACCTGCTGGTGAAGCTCGCGGTCCCGCTCTCCAGCCTCGTACGCCACCCGCTTCCCGGCGGGGAAGGTCACCTCCGCCAGTTGGAGCGGCGACGCGGCCGGGGGCGACAGGGTTCGGCGCACGTACCCCGAGGCCGGGTCGGTCCACACCGGCTGGTCCTCGCGGTGCGAGAGCAGCGAGGGCGCTGCTGGCACCTCGGCCGGCTCGAACAGCGAGGCCAGCGAGACGTCGAGGCTCTGAGCGAGCTTCGCCAGCACCACGGCCGTCGGGCTGCTTCGCCCGCGCTCGATGAGCGAGATATTGGAGCGGCTGACACCGCTGCGCGCGGCCAGGGCGTCGAGCGAGAGGCCTTGCGCGGCGCGGAGCCCGAGCACGCGCTGGCCGATGCGGAGGTTCAAGTCCATGGACGGCAGTATACTGGAACTCGACGTCCAGTATAGTGGAGTGAGCTCATCCAGAGGCCGAAGGAGACGCTGGCGACTCCTTCGCTCCGACTGACTCGCCCCCTCATCTTGATTGAGCTCGAGGCCGTCGGTCCCTGCCGCCCAACTGGGTGATTGCCCCCGTGGACGTTGGCTCCCGGCATGCATCCAGACGCAGCGCAGTCCTCCGGGCCACCAAGGGAGTCCCCAATGAAAGCCATCGCTTTGACCGCATATGGTGACGTCGAACAGCTCGAGTACCGCGAGCTCCCTGAGCCGAAGCCCGGGCCGAACGAGCTCAAGGTGCGCATGGCCGGAGCCAGCATCAACCCCGTGGATTGGAAGCTTCGGAGCGGGGCGTACAAGACCATGATGCCGCTCGAGTTTCCCACGGTGCTCGGCCGTGACGCGTCGGGGACCGTGGTCGAGGTCGGCCCGGGTGTCACGCGCTTCAAGGTCGGCGCCCGGGTGCTGGGCCTGGTGAAGCAGGGCTACGCCGGGTTCATCGTCGCCCCAGCCGAGGCCTGGGCCGAGGTGCCCGCCGGCATGCAGCTCGCCGACGCTGGAGCGCTGCCGCTGGTGCTGTTGACTGGGGCCCAGCTCATCGAGGAGGGCCTGACCCCGAGGGCCGGCGATGTCGTGCTCGTCACTGGCGCGACCGGGAGCGTCGGGCGCGTGGCCGTGTTCGCAGCCAAGGCACGGGGCGCGAAGGTCTGGGCCGGCGTGCGACGCGCGCAGAGGGCCGAGGCGGCGAAGCTCGGCGCTGACGGAGTCGTGGCCCTGGACGACGAGGCCGACCTCCAGGCGCTCCCGCGGCTCGACGGCATCGCCGACACGGTCGGTGGCGAGACCCTCGGCAAGCTCCTCGCGAAGGTGAAGGCGGGAGGCACCATCGCCAGCGCGGTCGGCGAAGTCTCGGGGGCCAAGGACCACGGGCTGGTCTCGCACGGCATCATGGCGCACGCCGACGCGGCGAGGCTGGAGCAGCTCGCCAACGCGGTCGCGAGCGGGAAGCTCGTCGTTCCCATCGCCAAGCGGTTCCCGCTGGCTCAGGCGCGCGAGGCCCAGCAGCTCGCGGAGCATCACGCTGGCGGGAAGGTCGTGCTGCTCGGGTGAGGTCGACCACCGGTGCTCGAGTGCTGGGCCTCCTGGGGAGCGGTCTCGGCGATGAATGGGCAGAGAAGGCAGTCAACTTCCAACTCGGGCCCCAAGGCCCGGCTCGAAAGAAGGCACACGTCATGACACACACGATGCAGGCAGCCGTAGTGGTCGAATTTGGCAAGCCCTTGGTGTTCAGGGAGCTGGAGGTTCCTTCTCCCGGCCCCGGTCAAATCGTGGTCAAGACCGAGGCCTGTGGCGTGTGCCACACGGATCTCCACGCCGCGAGCGGCGACTGGCCCCTCAAGCCCACGCTGCCGTTCACGCCTGGGCACGAGGGCATCGGGCGGGTCGTCTCCGTGGGTGCGGGAGTCACGTTGGTGAAGGAAGGCGACCGGGTTGGCGTGCCCTGGCTCTTCTCCGCCTGTGGGCACTGCGAGTATTGCCTGTCGGCCTGGGAGACCGTCTGTGCCGACGCGCAGTTCGGTGGCTACACGAAGAACGGAGGGTTTGCCGAGTACATCCTCGCGGATCCGAACTACGTCGCCCATATCCCCGCCGGGCTGTCCGCCAGGGAGGCGGCGCCGATCATCTGTGCCGGCGTCACCACCTACAAGGGCATCAAGGAGACCGGCGCGAGACCCGGTGAATGGATTGCCATCTCGGGCGCTGGTGGCCTGGGGCATCTGGCGATTCAGTACGCCAAGGTCATGGGGCTGAGGGTCTGCGCGGTCGACATCGACGAGGGGAAGCTCGCTCACGCCAAGCGCCTGGGCGCGGAGCTCGTCATCAACGCGAGGACTTGCGACCCGGCGGCCGTGCTGAAGAAGGAGACGGGCGGCGGAGCGCACGGCGTCCTCGTCACCGCGCCGTCCCTCAGCGCGTTCAAGCAAGGCGTGGCCATGACCAGGAAGCTGGGGACCTGTGTGCTGGTTGGTCTGCCTCCCGGCGAGTTTCCGGTGCCCCTCTTCGACGTGGTGGCCAACTGCATCACCATCCGCGGGTCGTTCGTCGGCACTCGTCACGACATGGCGGAGGCGCTTGGGTTCGCGGCCGAGGGCAAGGTGAAGGCCGACATCGAGCTCCAGCCCCTCTCGGCCATCAACCAGGTCTTCGAGCGGCTTCAGCGCGGTGACGTGGCGTCCCGTGTGGTCATCGGGTTCGGCCCAAGCTGAGGCGCGGGCTCGTCTATGCGGCTCGCGGTCATGCAGCCTGACTCCAAACGCCGGCAGAGGAGGGCCGCCGCCGAAGCTCGCGGCCCACAGCGGCACTGCCATGCCCTGGGTGAGCGCATCACCGATGTCCGAGACGGGAAGGGTGCCGAGGCTGCGCAGGGGGCCGCGACTCGGTCGGAATGATGCGATGGCCCCATCAGATTGGCGCCGGTTCCGAGCGCCCGCAGGACGCAGGCCCACGGGTCGCAGCCTGGCCTCCCGGCGATCCCCGGGAAGATGCAGGCGTCGAGGGGCTGGAGGGCTCGTCGGTACGGAACGTGCTCATCGCCAACGTCATGAACCCAGGTGCGCTGTTCCGAAGCGGAGGTCTCCTTCTTTTCATCGGGACCGGTGGGTCCGCGCTCGCACAGCGGGAGCAGCACGACGCGCCAGCTCCCCAGGCGCCGAGTCGAGAGGCGCCACGGGCGCAGAACCAGCCTGAGCCGCGCCACGAGACCCCGAGGGCGCAGGCTCCCCAGGCGCCGAACCGAGAACCGCAACGAGCCCAGAGCCAGCCGGAGCCGCGGCACGAGACCCCGAGGGCCCAGGCTCCCCAGGCGCCGAACCGAGAACCGCCACGTGCCCAGAGCCAGCCGGAGCCGCGCCACGAGACGCCGAGGGCCCCCGCTCCTCAGGCGCCGAACCGAGAACCGCCACGCGCCCAGAGTCAGCCGGAGCCGCGCCACGAGACGCCGAGGGCCCAGGCGCCGAGTCGAGCGCCTCCGCAAGCCACGGGCCCACAGCCACAGCACCCAGTCGCGCGCGCCCAGTCGGAGGCAGTCTGGCGCGACCGGCGAGCGCACGACTGGGCCTCGGAGCACCGCGACTGGAGCGCCCGAGGTGGCTACCGTGGCTACCGAATTCCGGAGGGCCGGTTTGCCGGTTCCTTTGGGCCGGGGCACGCGTTCCGCATCTTCAGCTTCCCGCTGGTGATGGAGGGCGACTACCCCCGGTTCCAGTACGACGGCTTCTGGTTCAGCGTGCTCGACCCGTGGCCTGAGTACTGGGCCGAGAACTGGTACGGCAACGACTTCATGTACATCGAGTACTCGGGCGACGGCTACTACCTCCGCAATCGCAGACACCCTCACGACCGTATCGCGCTCGCCGTGTACATGGATTGAGCCGCTCTCGCCCGGGCCCGCGTTCGGCTCGGGAGACCCAGTTCGCAAACCTCGCTGAAGCACCGGCGATCACCGTCGTTCCACAAGTCTGTCTATCCAAGGAGCTGCACATGAAATTGACTGTTCTGAAGGCCGTGCTGTTGGGACTCTCGCTCGGGGCGCTCCCGGCGGCCGCGAGTACGCCAGATGGGCTCATCACCTCGAAGGCCAAGCTCTCGCTGTGGACGACGGGGGGAATCCGCAGCACGACCGTGCACGTGGATACCGATGATGGTGTCGTCACCCTCTATGGCAAGGTCCCGACGGGTGAGCAAGGAGCCCTCGCCGAGAAGAAGGTGCGCGAGGTTATGGGGGTGCGTGGCGTGAGGAACCTGCTCCAGGTCGTCCCTGTCGCCGAGGAGAAGCAGATCACCCGCACGGACAAGGACACCATGGCCCTGGCGGAGAAGCGTCTGAAGGCCGAGCCGACCTTGCGAGACAGCAGCATCACCGTAAAGGGAGTCGACGATGGCGTGGTGCTGCTCGTCGGCGAGGCCCGCACCTTCAGCGACCACCTGCGCGCGGTCTACATCGTCGACCGAGTGCCGGGCGTTCGCCGCGTGGCCAGCGAGGTCAAAGGGCCCGACGGCTTCGGCAAGGACGAGCGCGTCAGCTTCCTCACCCAACCGATGCACAAGGGCAAGGTGGTCGAGGCTCGCAGCAGCGCCTCGGACATGCGGATCTCCGGGGCCGTCAAGCTCCGGCTGTTGACCGCCTCGCAGGTCCCTTCCAATGAAATCAGCGTCGACACCGAGGACGGAGTCGTCTTCCTCTTCGGCATCGTCCCCACGGCCGAGGTGAAGCAGGTCGCGGCAGCCGAGGCGCGTAAGGTCGGTGGCGTGACGAACGTCGAGAACCAACTCGAGGTGGTCGCCTCGTCGAAGAAGGAGCAGGTCGACGCCAAGGACGCAGATATCACCCGGGACCTCGTCTTGGTCTTCAAGGACCGCGAAGAGTTCAAGAAGGTCGACAGCACGGTGAAGAATGGGACCGTGCGCCTGACTGGCACCGTGGCCTCTGGGTGGGACGAGGTCAACGCGGTGCGACTGGCCCGACACGTCGTGGGTGTCCGCGGCGTCGAGGACCAGCTGAAGGTCGAGGAAAAGGCCGAGACCTCGCGGCGAGAGTAGCGACCGACCGAGCCGCCTTCGACCTGCCTCGTGCGAGTCGTTGGCGGTACTCCTCCACTCAGCCCCGATGTAGGGAGCAGTCGCGGGTGCCAGGGAACGGCCGCTCTGTTACGAGGGCTCCATGGCGCGATTCGTCACGTATGCCGTCCCCGGGGTGCTGATTCTTCTGGCTGGCTGCCAGTGCGGAGTGACGCAGTGTAAGCCCGCCTGCGCCGAGGGCTCGAGCTGTGTCGATGGCACCTGTGTCGGAGACGCCGACGCGGGCGCCGACGCCGTGGACGCGGGCGAGCAGCACCTCCCCGACGGCGGCGGTGCCTTCGGGAGCGACGCGGGGAGCTGCGGCGACGGCGTGCGTGCGAGTGGCGAGGCGTGCGACGACGGGAACACGGCCAGCTCCGATGGCTGCAGCGGCACCTGCGAGATCGAGCCCGGCTACCTCTGCCCGGCCCCGGGGAGGGCTTGTGTTCACGCCCCCGTGTGTGGCGATGGGCGCTTGTCGGGCAGCGAGCAGTGCGATGACCGGAACACCGCCCCGGGTGATGGCTGCAGCGCGACCTGCACCCTCGAGCCGGGGTGGGTATGCCCGAACCTCGGCGTGGCCTGCGTGGCGGCGGCCTGCGGCGACGGCAAGCTCGCGGGCTTCGAGGAGTGCGACGACGGCAACACCCAAGCGGGTGATGGCTGCGGCGCTGGCTGCGTCATCGAGGAGGGCTACCAGTGCCCCACGGCCGGCGCGCCGTGTCTGGTCACCGTGTGCGGCGACAAGAAGGTCGAGGGCATCGAGCAGTGCGACGATGGCAACCATGACCTGGGCGACGGCTGCGACACCTTCTGCCGCGCCGAACCGAGGTGCACCAACGGCGTCTGCGCCCCGCTGTGTGGCGACGGCATCAAGATGGCTCCCGAGCAATGCGACGACGGCAACGCTCGCTCGGGCGACGGCTGTAGCGCCGACTGCCAGGTCGAGGCAGGCTTCAGCTGTACCGACATTCTCCCGGCGGCCAAGCCGTCGCTCGCTATCCCCGTGGTGTACCGCGACTTCAAGCCTTACGGGATGGATGGGGGCCACATCGACTTCGAGACGGCGAAGGGAAGCGACGTCGAGCCCGGCATCACCACCAACCTGCTCGGCGACGGGGGAAAGCCCGTCTACAACACGGGCGTTCCCCACGTGTTCGTCAACAGCCAGGCCTCCTTCGACCAATGGTACCGTGATGTCCCCGAGGTGAATCGCACCGAGCTGGACCGGCTGGTGGTGACGCTCCGCGACGCCGGCACCTACGTCTTCGACAGCGACGAGACGCCGTCGACCGAGCCCAACGCGACGGATTCCTCAATTCGAAAGGGCTTCTACCCCATCGACGGTCGCGGCTGGCGGCGTGACGGCGGCATCGAACTCTATGACACGGGCCCCGACGCCATCGCGAGCTCCCGGAACTGGAACTTCACCAGCGAGCTCCGCTACTGGTTCACCTACGCGGGTGGCGAGGTGCTGACCTTCAGCGGAGACGATGACCTCTGGGTCTTCATCAACCGTCGCTTGGTGGTCGACCTGGGCGGGACCCACACCCCGAGGACTGGCTCCGTCACCCTCAACGCGACCACCGCGGCCGACGCTGGGCTCGCCGTCGGCGGCATCTACGAGGCGGCGGTGTTCCAGGCCGAGCGGCAGTCGACCGGGTCGAACTACAAGCTGACCCTCAAGGGGTTCAACGCGCCGAAGTCGAGCTGCACGTGGGTGTGTGGAGACGGCATCGTCACGCGCTATGAGGCCTGCGACGACGGCGTCAATGACGGCGGCTACGGCGGCTGTCTCCCCGGGTGTCGGGCGCGCGGGCCGTACTGCGGAGACGGTCACGCCGACACCGCCGCGGGAGAGGTCTGCGACGACGGAGAGAACCTCGGCCTCGACGGCGGGTGCGCTCCCGGCTGCCAGCTGGGGACGAAGTGCGGAAACGGCATCGTCGAGCCCCAAGCCGGGGAGGAGTGCGATGACGGCAACACCATCTCCAACGACGGGTGCAGCGCGACGTGTCACCTGGAGATTGGCTGACCGGCTTGAGGAGCCTCCCTCGGACTGGGCGTTGTGGGAGGATGCGCCCACGCACGTCCCGGAGGCTCGATGAATCGCAGAGACTTGTTGAAGCTCGGCCTCCTGGGGAGCACCGCGGCCCTGGGCGCTTCGGCGGCGGTGGACGCCGGAGCCAGCTCCGATGCCTTCCCGTGGCTGAACCATTCCCTCGCCGAGCTTCAAGCGGCCCTCACCCGGGGAGACGTGAGCTCGCGGAGGCTGTGCCAGCAGTACTTGGCGCGCATCGAAGCCATGAATGCCCGTGGCCCCGAGCTGAGGGCGATTCTCGAGACCAACCCTGACGCCCTCGCCCACGCCGACGCCCTCGATGCCGAGCGCGCCGAGAAGGGGCCGCGAGGTCCGCTCCACGGAATCCCGCTCGTCATCAAAGACAACCTCGACACCGGCGACGCCATGGAGACGACCGCCGGCTCGCTGGCCCTCCTCGGCCACAAGGCTCCGCGCGACGCCTTCGTGGTGAAGCGCCTCCGCGACGCTGGGGCCATCATCCTGGCCAAGGCCAACCTCTCAGAGTGGGCGAACCTCCGCTCGTCGAGGCCGCTCTCGGGCTGGAGCGCTCGGGGAGGCCAGAGCCGCAACCCCTACGCCCTCGATCGCAGCCCCATCGGCTCGAGCTCGGGCTCGGGCATCGCGGTGGCCGCCGACCTCTGCGCGGCCGCCATCGGCACCGAGACCGACGGCTCCATCACGGCGCCCTGCTCGGCCATGGCGCTCGTCGGGCTCAAGCCCACCGTGGGTCTGTTGAGCCGGTCGGGCATCATTCCCATCTCGCCCTCGCAAGACACACCCGGCCCGATGACTCGCACCGTGGAGGACGCCGCCCTCTTGCTCGACGCCATGGTGGGCGAAGACGGAGACGACCCGGCGACGCGGGCTCCCGGCCGCAAGGCTCGGCAGGGCTACTCCAAGGGCCTCGCTCGGGAGTCGCTCAAGGGGGCTCGGCTCGGCGTCGCGCGGAACCTCATCGGCGGAGGCCCCCCGTTGCGCAAGGTGATGGACCGCGCCTTCGAGGAGCTGCGGGCCCTGGGCGCCACCCTGGTCGACGTCGAGCTCAAGCAGGCCGAGCTGGCTGGGCCGGAGCTCGAGGTGTTGCTGTTCGAGCTCAAGGCGAGCCTGGCCGCGTACCTCGTCTCTCGGCGTCCCGGCGCCCCAGTGCAATCGCTCGCCGACGCCATCGCCTTCAACACAGCCAACGCAGACCGGGAGCACGTCTGGTTTGAGCAGGAGCTCTTCGAGCGGGCAGAAGAGAAGGGGCCGTTGAGCGCTCCGGCCTACCAGAAGGCCCTGGCGCTGTGCCGTCGCAAGGCGCGGACCGAGGGCCTCGACCGCCAGGCCACGCAGCACCGCCTCGACGCCTTCGTCACCTGCGCGCTCGAGCCAGCCTGGCTCATCGACCCGCTGCTCGGAGACCCGCCCACCGCGTTCGGCGGCAGCATGGCGGCGGTGGCCGGCTACCCCTCCATCACCGTGCCCGCGGGCGACGTGGCGGGCCTCCCGGTGGGCCTCATGTTCTTCGGGGCTGCCTGGACCGAGGCGACGCTCCTCGCCTACGCCTTCGCCTACGAGCAGGCGACCTTGCGCCGACAGCTCCCGACGTTCGCGAGGAGCCTGACGCCGCGGAGCTGACCCTCAGACGGCGATGCGCCGGGCGAGCCGCTGGCGGTGACCACGCTCGAGCTGTCGGGCGAACTGGTGGAAGTCGAGGCCGAAGCGGTTCCTCAGCTCGGCCGCGCCGGCGGTGAGCCACTTCCACCGGGGCTCGAAGGCCGGGTCCTTGAAGGCGAAGAGGATGAAGTTGGCGTCGTCTCGCACCGAGATGGCGATGACGCGCCCGTCGAACTGCTGGGAGATGCGCTCGACGTGGGGGGCGTAGGCGGTTTTGTTCCCCGCGACGTTCATCACCAAGATGCCATCGCTCGCCAGGCACCGGTGCGCGTGCCCGAAGAAATCTCCATCGGCCAGCGAGGGCGCCACGCCGCTCTCGTTGAAGGTGTCGACCAGGAGCACGTCGGTCTCGCCCGCGTGCTCGGCGACGTAGCGGGCGCCGTCTCCCTCGATGACGGAGAAGCGGTGGTCGTCTCGAGGAACGAGGAACTCGTCGCGCAGGGCCAGCACGTGCGGGTCGATCTCCAGGGTCACGAGCTGCGTCGCGGGCAGGTGCCGGTAGCAGAACTTGGCCAGCGAGCCGCCTCCCAGCCCGAGGAGCAGCAGGTTCCTCGGCCGCGGCTTGAAGAGGAGGAAGGCCATCATCTTCCGCGTGTACGCGAGGTCCAGCGCGTCGGGGTCATCGACGCGCATCGCGCTCTGAATGAAGCGGAGGCTGAAGTAGAGGTACCGCAGCCGGTCGTGCTCGAGGACGAAGGGCTTGTCGTAGGAGCCGCCTAACAACCGCCCGCCCAGTTCCTCGCCGTTGCTGTCGAGGGGCTCGAGGAGTCGCACCACGCCCTCGTGCTCGAGGAACGGGCTCGGCATCTCGAACAACGTGGGGCCCTGGCGCTCGGTGGAGCGACCCCAGCTCTTGCCTCTGAGCGAGCTGACCGAAGCCCGTCGGGAGCCGACCTCTCGTGGCCCGCGCCGATTCGAAACGCTGGGGTTTTTCGCGCTCCCGGCCACCGACGCTAGGTGCCATCACCGGCCCTGCAGTTCAACAGGTTTCACCTCGAGCCTGGGGCTCCGGGTCGATCCTCCCCGAGGCCCGTTCTCGATCGACAGGGCGACGGAAGAGTGGTTTCGATGCGCCCGTGCTCACTGGACACCGGCTCCTGGCTGGCCTCCTCGTGCTTCACGGGCTCGGGTGCCAGAAGCCCCGACGGCCCGCCACCGACGCCTACGTCTGGAACCGTCGCTGGACTGGGGCGGTCCGCGAGGCCGTGGCCCAGCGTCCCAGCGAGCTCCGCGCCCTTCGGGTTTTGCTGGGCGAGACCGCCCAAGTGAAGCCAGAAGTGAGTTGGGTCGAGGTCGACGGGTCGTCGCTCCTCCGAGGCCCGGTGGTGGCGGTGCTGAGGGTGAACGGAGCGCTCCCCGATGAGGCCACCTGGCGCGCCTTCCTCGCTCGCATCGAAGCGCTCCGGCAGGCGGGCGTCGACGTGCCCCAGCTCGAGGTCGACTACGACTCCCCGGTCGACGCGCTCGGTGACTACGCGCAGTGGCTGGAGGCGACTGGGGACTCGACGCCGTTGGCGCGCTCGGTTACCGCGCTCCCCGCGTGGGCCGTCTCACCCGAGGCTCGCCGCCTGGCGCAGAGCGTGGACGAAGTCGTGCTTCAGGTGCACACGGTTCGCGCGCCGGTGCTGTTCGACGTCGCTGCCGCGGTGCGTGACGTGAGGCAGTGGGCCGAGCACACCGACCGGCCCTTTCGCGTGGCGCTGCCCGCGTACCGGGCTCGGCTGGCCTCGGGCGAGGACCTCGCGGCGATGCCCAGTGACGTCGCCGGGGCGATGAAGGCGTTGGCGGCCGAGGCCCTGGTGACGGGCTTCGTCTTCTTTCGCCTGGGGAACGCTGACGACCGCCAGGCCTGGAGCCTCCCCACGCTGCGCTCGGTGCTCACCGGTGGCACGCTCGAGGCGAAGGTGCAGGTCCGCCTCGAGGCCATCGACCCGGGTGGCCGCGATGTCTGGCTCGAGAACCCGGGCCCCATCGATGCGTTGGCGCCGGCCGAGGTCGCCATCGGTGGAGCCCTCGACGAGGCCATCGCCACCACCGGCTACCAGCGCCTCGAGCATCGCTTCGTCACCTCTCACCCCGTGTGGCTGCGGCCCGGCGAGCACCTGCGGGTGGGCACCGTTCGCGGAAGGAACCTGTATGTCTTACCTGAGTAGCAGGACTCGTCGGTCGAGCTGGCCCCTCGCGGTGCTGCTCGGCAGCTCCATGCTGGCTCCGCTGAGCGCCTGGGCGTGCGGACCCGACTTCCCCTTCGAGTTCCTCTCCCAGCGCGACGCCACGCTGGCGCGGCTCCCCGACGGCACGTTCCTCGTGGAGGCCGAGCGGCTCGTCAGCCCTCCAGCAAAGCGCTTCCCGGTGGTGGAGAGCGGCGAGCCAGCGGGGGTGCGCGAGGGTGGAGGCGCCAAGGAGCGGGCGCTCTACGCCGAGGGCGCTCGCCTCTGGCACGAAGGAGACAATGCCGGCGCGCGTGAGGTCTTCCGCTCGCTGTTGACTCTGCCCGAGGTCGAGCGGAGGGGCTTCACGCTGGCCGCCGAGTACAACCTCGCCCGCGGCGGCGACGCGAAGGACGCACGGCTGAGGTTCGCCAGCCTTCGCGCCAAGGTGGAGGCTGGGTGGGAAGACCCCTTCGGTTTGGCCGTGGCGAGCCTGGGCGAGGAAGCCAAGCTGGCGCTCGCCGAGGGTGACGATGCCCGGGCCGCGACGCTGTATGCGAAGCAAGCGTCCCACGGCAGCGTGTCGGGGTCGCAGAGTCTCCTGTTCCTCGCCCGGCAACTGGTGAGCGACCAAGGCCGGCTCGATGGCGCGCTGGGAGACCCGGTGGTGCAGCGCCTCATCGCCACCTACCTGTGGACCCGCTCGGCCGAGAGCTGGTGGACCGAGGGCTCCCCCAGCCAGTCTGCCAGCGAGCTGCTGGAGCGACTCTCAGGTCTCCCGAGCCTCGCGGGAGCGGATCGCCTCGCAGCCGCGCTCTTCCGCGCCGGACGCTTCGAAGACGCTCAGCGCCTGGTCGAGAAGGAAGACAGCGCCATCGCCCACTGGGTCAAGGCGAAGCTCCTGGTGCGGCAGGGGAAGCGGGAGGCCGCGGATCGCGAGCTCGAGCGCGCCGCCGAGGGCTACCCGCTCTCCGAGCTCTGGACCTTCGACTACAGCTCCGACTTCCTCCCCCGGCAGCAGGTCGAGCTCGAGCGGTCGATTCTCGCCCTCGCTCACGACGACTTCGACGGGGCCATGCAGCACGCGCTGGCCGGCTGCGGTTGGGAAGACGTGGCCTACCTCGCCGAGCGGGTGCTCGACGTGGACACCCTCCTGCGGCTGGTCGACGCGAACGCCTCGAAGCCCGATGTCTGCGCCAACGTCGACGTGCACATCTGGCCTCCGGTGAAGCGGCCCGTCGCGCTGAGGGCGCTGTTGGCCCGGCGGCTGATGCGCGTCGGTCGTGGTCGAGAGGCGCTCCGGTACTTCGAGGCAGAGCCGAGGAAGCTCGCCGAGCAGTACGTGACCGCGCTGGAGGCCGCCACCGCCGAGCGGGCCCCGTTGGTTCGCGCGGCTCACCTCTACCGGGCGGCGCACCTGGCGCGCAGAGACGGGATGGAGGTGCTGGGCTTCGAGGGGGCTCCCGACTTCCACTGGACGGGAGGCTCCTTCGCCCTGGTTCAGGCCCCGCTGGACGGCGGCCAGAGCCCCGAGGAGGTTCGCCGATGCGTGGGGAGCGCTCCGAAGTTCCCGGTGCGCTTTCACTACCGGGCGGTGGCCTCGCGGCTGGCCGAGCAGGCGGCCAACGAGGTCTCTCCCCGGAGCCAGGCCTTCACGGCCCTGTTGTGCAAGGCGGCGAAGTACGTGCGGTGGGAGGAACCGGAGCGAGTCCGGGCGCTGTGGCACCGAGCGGTGAAGGAGGGCCCGTTGCTGAAGGAGGCGATGGTGTTCGGCGTCGAGTGCCCCGAGCCGCGCTTCGTTCCCCCGCCCGAGCGTCACCGGCCGTT
>PMBV01000200.1:9726-9857 GCA_003153055.1 Myxococcales bacterium | reverse complement strand
GTCTCCCAGCCGTACTGCACCAGCTTCGACGCGTAGCCGGCGTCGACGCCCTCGCTCACCATCTTATCGAAGCACAGCAGCGAGCCGGTCTGGAGCATGCCGCAGAGAATGGTCTGCTCGCCCATCAGGTC
>PMBV01000200.1:4866-9707 GCA_003153055.1 Myxococcales bacterium | reverse complement strand
ACGCCGAAGCCGCGCTTGTACTCCTCACGCACCTCGGTGCCGGGGCACTTCGGCGCCACCATGACGACGGTGAGGTCCTTGCGGATCTGCTGGCCCTCCTCGACGATGTTGAAGCCGTGGCTGTACGACAGGCACGCCCCCTTCTTCATCAGCGGCATGACCTTCGCGACCACGTCGGCGTGCTGCTTGTCGGGCGCGAGGTTGCACACCAGGTCAGCGGTGGGGATGAGCTGCTCGTAGGTGCCGACCTTGAAGCCGTTGTCCGTCGCGTTGACGAAGCTCGGGCGCTTCTGCTCGATGGCGTCTTGGCGGAGCGCGTAGCTCACGTCGAGGCCGGAGTCGCGCATGTTGAGGCCCTGGTTGAGCCCCTGGGCCCCGCACCCGACGATGACAACCTTCTTGCCTTTCAGCTTCTCCACGCCGGTGGCGAACTCGCCGCGATCCATGAAACGACATCGGCCGAGTTGGTCCAGCTTGCCGGCCATCGTCAGAGTGTTGAAGTAGTTCTTGCGAGCCATGCGCGTTCTCCCGAGGTGAGCGGCACCCCCGCGGGTGCGTGCTTCCCCCTGCATAGTTCGCGAGGCCCTCGAATCCAACGTTACACCCCCGCCCATTTTTGGCAGGCTGTGTTGCGCGAAACGCAATATGACCTCACTGGCCCCTGACGAGCTCGCGGCATTCCTCCATCTTTCCGACAGCTTGCGCTTCTCCAAGAGCGCGAAGGCCTTGCACATGAGCGCCTCGGCCTTGACCCGCTGTATCCAGCGCATCGAGGCGGATCTCGGGCAGCCCGTGCTGGAGCGCTCCCGGCGCAGCGTCGCGCTCACTCGGGCCGGCGAGCTCTTGCGTGACTATGCGCGCGCCAACCTGACCTCGCACGCGCAGCTCCTCGAAGCGCTGGCGGCCGAGGCACGCGTGCCCACCGGAGCGCTCCGTATCGCCTGCACCGTCACCGCCTGCCACTCGGTGCTGCCGAAGCTGCTGGCGCGTTTTCGCGAGCGCTACCCGGGCATTCATCTCCAGCTCAGCACGTCAGACGCGGCGCGGTGCCTCCAGCGGCTCGAGGCCGACGAGGTCGACGTGGCCGTCGTGCCCGAGCCCGACGAGGCGCCCTCTGAGCTGCGCTTCGTACGCCTCGCCTTCACCGAGCTGGCGGTGGTCGCGCCGAGCATCGACAAGGAGCTGGCCCGGCGGGCGGCGCTGGGCGGGAGCCACTGGCGTGGTCTTCCGGTGATTCTCCCGCGCCGGGGATTGGATCGCGAACGCATCGACGCCTGGTTCGAGGCCCGCGGTGCCGAGCCGGAGGTTTACGCCGAGGTCGAGGGCAACGAGGCCATCTTGGCGATGGTGGCGCTGGGCTGCGGCGTGGGCATCGTACCCGAGCTGGTGCGGAAGGAGAGCACCCTGCGGGGCCGCATCGAGGCCGTCGAGGTGGCCCGGCCGCCTCGCGGGTATTACGTCTCGCTGTCTGCGAAGGCTCGCACCCTCACTCGGCGCACCACCGCGGCGCTCTGGGAGCTCGCACCCTCGAGCGCTTCGGTGTCCTGAGTACCGCGGGTCGCTCACGCTGCTGGCATCGGCGGTCTCCCTGCCGATCCGCAGGGAGTGGCGCTTGCCTGCACGGGGCGAGTTGGGTGTGAGGGATATCTCCCTGCCAAGTACTGGCAGCCCCTCGTCCGACGGTGGGACCTCGAATGGGCGCAGGTCTTGAGTCGGGGCAGAAGAAGGGGGTCGAAGCTCCGGGAGCACGGAGGCTCCACCACGTCGAAGGCCATGTCCATGGGATGGTATCGAACGCCAGCGCCGGGCCGCCTCGCTCTGCCTCCCGATCCGCCCCGCGCCGCCAGAGCCCACGCCCTGATGAGCCGACGCTGCCTCATGCCGGACCACGAGAGGTCGGGGGTGGGCATGGGTCTCCGAGCGTGTCATCACGGTGTACAAATCTGTACTCCGTGATGACAGGGCTGTGGAGTGACCAGGCCTCGGGGTCGGTACGGCCGGAGCTCAGCCCGCCGTGCGAGGCGCAGGGCTGGAACGGCTCGGCGAGGACAGCTCGACACGAAGAGCCCCTCCGCGCCTGGCGTGCGGGTCGAGCAACCACCCCTCAAGCCAGGTGCCCGACCCGCATTACCGGTGAACGAACTTCTGATCTGCTGTACGAGGAGAACCAGCCCCATGTCCGAGACACCAACTCCCCGAGCGCTTCGGGCCCCGGCCGTGGGGCTGCACCTTCTGGTCGGCGGCAATGGCTCGGGGAAGTCCACAGCCGCCCGAGCGCTCGCCGCACAAGTGGTCGGCGCCGAGCTCCTCTCCTCCGAGACTCAGCAGGCCTTCTACGAGCGCGAGCTGGCCGACGACGACACCAACTTCCAGGAGGCGGTCGACGCCGGCACCACGCTGGGCGAGCTCTTGGGCGCGTCCGCGCGCCGGCACCCGCTGCTGCACGCCTTCGGCCTCGAGGGCCTCTGGGGCCGGGGCTACCGGCTGTTGTCCTCGGGGGAGAGCCGCAAGCTCCTGCTGCTGCGCGCGCTGCTCGCCTCACCGAGCCTGCTGGTGCTCGACGAGCCCTTCGATGGCCTCGACCTCGCCTCCCGCGACGAGCTGGCGCGCGCGGTGCTCACGGCGGCCCGAGACCTGCCGGTGTTGGTCGTGGGCTCCTTCAGCGCTTCACTGCTCCCCTTCCCGCTTGGCGCAGTGGGAGACGTGAGTGTCATCGACCACGGAGCGGTGGTGTTCGAGGGAAACGCCGAGGCGTGGGCCGCGCACGACGCGAGACGCCCGCGCCCCCACGGCACGCCGCCGGTGGACGAAGGGAGCTTCTACCCTGAGCTCGACCCGACCGTGCCCCTGGTGACGCTCGAGGGCGGCACCGTGCGCTACGGCGACTTCACGGTGTTCGAGGGGCTCGACTTCCGGGTGGGCCCTGGCGAGCACACGTTGATCGAAGGCCCGAACGGCTCCGGCAAATCAACGTTGCTCGAGATGATCTGCGGTGACCACCCGCAGGGCTACAGCAACGCGCTGACGCTGTTCGGCCGCCGCCGAGGTAGCGGCGAGACCGTCTGGGACATCAAGCAGAACCTCGGCCTGGTATCGCCCAAGCTGCACCGCGACTACCGCGTGGGTGGCAGCGTGGAGGACGCCATCGTGAGCGGCCTGTTCGACAGCATCGGCGTCTACCGCGAGCGCGAACCGAGCCACCGCCACCGGGCGCTCCGCTGGCTTTCGTGGCTCGAGCTGGGCGTCGAGCCGAGCCACCCATTCCACGAGCTCTCCTTCGGCGAGCAGCGCCTGGTGCTCATCGCCCGCGCCGCCATCAAGGTGCCGCCGCTGGTCGTGCTCGACGAGCCCACCGCGGGCCTCGACGCCGACAACCAGGCGCGGGTGCTCGAGTTGATCGAGTCGCTGTGTCGCCAGCACCGGAGCACCGTGCTCTTCGTGACGCACCGGGCGGACGAGCGCGCCTTCTGGGCCGCGCGCATCGGAGGCAAGCGGCTCACGCTCGGGCCTCGCTGAGCTCGCCATCGCTGGGTTGGAGGTCGAGTCTCCGCGATGATTGACGGGCCCAAAGCAGCCAGTATGGTCGAGTCGTGAAGCGACGTACCAAGGTGGCCAAGACCCCGAGACCGTCGACCGCACCCTCACCCGGCCGTCGCAGCCGCACTCCGCCGGGAGACGACGTGGGCGCGGCGGATCTCGCCCGCACCGTCGCCGAGAAGCTCCACCAGCTCCGTCGGGCGCGAGAGTGGTCCCTCGATGACCTCTCGCGAGCCTCTGGAGTGAGCCGGGCTTCGCTGTGGCAGATCGAAACCCAGCGGTCGAACCCGTCGATCGGCGTGCTGTGGAAGGTGGCCAGCGGGCTGGGGCTCCAGTTCTCCGAGCTGTTCGGCGTGGCCGGCAGCCAAGTCATGATGCTCCGGCGAGCCGAGTCTCCCGTCGTCCACTCGACCGACGGTACGATGGAGAGCCGCCTCGTCTCCCCTCCGGGTGGCGCCGTGGGCGTCGAGCTGTACGAGCTCAAGATGCTCGCCCATTCCAAGCACCAGTCGGCCGCCCATCGCGCCGGCACCCGGGAGGTCGTCACGGTGCTCTCCGGCGTGCTGCGCCTCTGGGTCGGCAGCGAGCAGCACCAGGTGGCCGCGGGTGACTCCGTCGCCTTCCCCGCCGACCGGCCACACGCCTACGAGAACCCCGGCCAGAGCGAGGCCCGGTACCACGACCTCATCGTCTACGGGCAGTGAGCACCGACGTCCTGTAAGCAGGACTTTCATCTTGCAAAACGGCCGGCCCCGCGGAGCCGCCCCGTCGCTGTGTCCGTCTTGACGGCCACGTGTCCGTTATGTAAGAAATGACGCCATCCCGCTTTCGCGAGGCCCCATGAACATCGCACGCTCCCTCAAGGCCCTCTCACACCTCGACTGGCTCGAGGCAGAGGCGATTCACGTGCTCCGCGAGGTGGCCGGGCAGTGCGCCAACCCTGCGCTCCTGTTCTCCGGGGGCAAGGACTCCATCTGTCTGCTCCGCCTGGCCGAGAAGGCCTTTCGGCCAGCCCGGTTTCCGTTTCCGCTGCTCCACATCGACACCGGGCACAACTACTCCGAGGTCATCGCCTTTCGAGATCGCCGGGCCAGCGAGCTCGGGGAGCGGCTCCTGGTGCGAAAGGTGGAGGACTCCATTCGCGAAGGCAAGGTGGTGCTCGCCCACCCGCTCGAGGGCCGCAACAAGCACCAGTCGGTGACGCTGCTCGACGCCATCGCCGAGCACGGCTTCGACGCCTGCATCGGCGGGGCGCGGCGCGACGAAGAGAAGGCCCGGGCCAAGGAGCGCGTGTTCTCGTTTCG
>PMBV01000200.1:0-4857 GCA_003153055.1 Myxococcales bacterium | reverse complement strand
GTGTGGCAGTACATCGAGCGCGAGCGACTCGAGCTCCCCTCGCTGTACTTCGCGCACGAACGAGCCGTGGTTCGCCGGGGCGGGTCGCTGGTGCCGGTGACCGAGCTCACGCCGGCCCGCGCCTCCGAGCAGGTGGAGCGCGTCTGGGTGCGCTTTCGCACCATCGGAGACATTCCCTGCACCGCGCCGGTCGAGTCCACCGCGGCGACCCTCGAGGCCATCGTGGCCGAGACGGCGGCGACGACCATCACCGAACGGGGCGCGACCCGCCTCGACGACCAAACCTCCGAGGCCTCGATGGAGCAGCGCAAGAAGGAAGGATACTTCTGATGACGGCCATGGCTCCGGCGCCCATCGACAACGGGCTGTTGCGCTTCCTCACCTGCGGCAGCGTCGACGATGGGAAGAGCACCCTCACCGGGCGGCTCCTCCTCGACACGAAGTCCATCTTGGCTGACACCCTCAACGCCATCGAGCGCACCTCGAAGCGCCGGGGCCACGAGGCCATCGACCTCTCGCTGTTGACCGACGGGCTCCAGGCCGAGCGCGAGCAGGGCATCACCATCGACGTTGCGCATCGCTACTTCTCCACCGGCACCCGCAAGTACATCATCGCCGACGCTCCGGGCCACGAGCAGTACACCCGCAACATGGTGACGGCGGCCTCGACCGCGCACCTCGCCATCATCCTCATCGACGCGCGCAAGGGCGTGCTCACTCAGACGAAGCGGCACGCCTACTTGGCGCACCTCGTCGGCGTGCCCCACCTCGTCTTCGCGGTGAACAAGATGGACCTGGTGGGCTGGTCTCAGGACGTCTTCGAGCGAATCCGCGCCGACGTGCTCGCCTTCTCATCGAAGCTGGGCCTGCGCGACGCTCGCTTCATCCCTATCTCGGCCAGTGAAGGAGACGGCGTCGTCGAGCGCGGTTCGCGGCTCGGCTGGTACACCGGCCCGACGTTGCTGGAGCTCCTCGAGACCGCCCCCGCCGAGCACTCGGGGAGCGCCGAGGCCTTTCGCTTCCCCGTTCAGTGGGTGTGCCGGCCCCAGACCCCCGAGCACCACGACTTCCGTGGGTACGCAGGGCGAGTCGAGTCGGGAGAAATCTCGGTAGGTGACGAGGTGGCCGTGCTTCCGTCGGGGCGGACCTCGCGGGTGAAGGAGCTTCGTCTGGGCGACGCGCAGTTGACCCACGCGGTGGCCGAGCAGTCGGTGATGGTGCTCCTCGAGGACGACGTCGACGTCTCGCGCGGCGACCTGCTGGTTCGAGCCGGCCAGGCCAACGAGCCCACGCGGTCCATCGACGCGGTGGTCTGCTGGCTCTCGGAGCAGCCGCTCTCCCCCGCCCGGCGATACCTGGTGCGTCACACGACTCGAGAGACGAAGGCCCAGCCCATCGAGGTGACCTGGCGCCTCGACCTCGCTGCGCTGGAGCAGGTGCCCGCGCAGGGGCTCAAGGTGAACGACATCGGGAGGGTGAAGTTCCGCCTCGCCCAGCCCATCGCCGCTGACACCTACCTCGAGAATCGGGCGACGGGCGCGTTCATCGTGGTCGACGAGGCGACCAACGACACGGCCGGCGCGGGAATGATTCTCTCGACGGCCGACATCGCGCCCACGTCGGAGCCCCAGAGACCATGACCGCGTCACCCCGCCGCGTCCTGCCCGGGTTTGGGCTGTCCACCGGGTTCACGGTGCTCTATCTCTGCCTCGTCGTCTTGGTGCCACTGTCGACGCTCGCCTTTCGATCGAGCGCGCTGTCGTGGGCCGACGCCTGGCGCGTAGTGGCCTCCCCGAGGGCGCTGGCGAGCTACCGGCTGAGCTTCGGCGCCTCGCTCGTCGCCGCCACGGCGAACCTGGTGTTCGGGTTGCTGGTCGCCTGGGTGCTCGCGAGGTACCGCTTCTTCGGCCGGGCGCTGGTCGACGCCGTGGTTGACTTGCCCTTCGCGCTCCCCACCGCGGTGAGCGGCATCGCGCTGACCGCGCTCTACGCGAAGGACGGCGCCATCGGCCAGCTCCTCGCGCCCCTGGGGGTGACGGCGGTGTTCAGCCCCACCGGGGTCGTCATCGCGCTCACCTTCATTGGGCTCCCCTTCGTCATTCGCACAGTTCAGCCGGTGCTGGAGGACCTCGACGGCGAGCTCGAGGAGGCAGCGGCCGTGCTCGGGGCGGACCGCTGGCAGACCTTCCTCCGAGTCATTCTCCCGGCCATCGTACCGGCGGCGCTCACTGGCTTCACGCTCGCCTTTGCCCGGGCCCTGGGCGAGTACGGCTCGGTGGTGTTCATCTCGGGGAACATGCCGCTGCGCACTGAAATCGCGCCGCTGCTCATCATGACCCGCCTCGAGCAGTACGACTACCCGGGCGCGTCGGCCATCGCCATGGTGCTGCTCCTGGCTTCCTTCGCGCTGCTCCTGGCCATCAACCGCCTGCAGAGCTGGACGCGGACCCGAACGGGGCGAGCATGAGTGACGCCGTCTCGTTCGAGGCCGCGGTCTCTTCGCCCGTCCCGCGGATGGCTGCGCGCCAGAGCTACCGCCGGGCCACGGAGGATCCTCCGGTGGTGCGCTGGGGCCTCACGATCCTCGCCGTGCTCTTCGTCGCGGCCTTCGTGCTCGTCCCCGTCTGCACTGTCGTCTGGGAAGGGCTCCGTGAGGGCACCGAGCTGTGGTGGCGCGCCCTGACCGACCGTGACGCGCTGGCCGCGATTCAGCTCACGGTAGTCGTCGCCGCCATCGCCGTGCCCATCAACGCCCTCTTCGGCATCGCCGCGGCCTGGTCGGTCACCCGCTTCCGCTACCCGGGGAAGAATGTCCTCATCTCGCTCATCGACCTCCCCTTTGGCGTCTCTCCGGTCATCTCGGGGCTGGTGACGGTGCTCCTGTTCGGTGCGCACGGGTGGCTGGGGCCGTGGCTCCAGGCGCACGACGTGAAGATAGTCTTCGCGCTCCCCGGCATCGTGCTCGCGACCATCTTCGTCACCTTCCCCTTCGTGGCCCGCGAGCTCATTCCATTCATGGAGGCCCAAGGCGTCGAGGAGGAAGAGGCCGCGCTCGTGCTGGGAGCGAGCGGTTGGCAGATCCTCACGCGAGTGACGCTGCCCAACGTGAAGTGGAGCCTGCTCTACGGCATCGTCCTCTGCAACGCCCGGGCGATGGGNNGAGTTCGGCGCGGTGTCGGTCGTCTCGGGCCACGTACGAGGCGTCACCAACACGGTGCCGCTGCACGTCGAGCTGCTCTACAACGAGTACCGGTTCCGGGCGGCCTTCGCGGTCGCCTCGCTCCTCCTGCTCCTGTCGCTGGTGACGTTGGCGGCGAAGAAGTCACTGGAGTGGAAGCAGCACCGGGCACGCCGGGTGAGGAGCACGCCATGAGCATCGAGGTCCGCGGGCTGTGGAAGTCCTTCGATGGGCACAGCGTGTTGAAGGACGTGTCGCTCGACATCGCCGAAGGGGCGCTGGTGGCGCTCCTCGGTCCGTCGGGGTGTGGGAAGACCACGCTGTTGCGCATCATCGCCGGCCTCGAGGTGCCCGACGCGGGCGAGGTGCGGCACCGGGGAGAAGACGTCTCGGCGCGACCGCCGCGGGAGCGGAACGTGGGCGTGGTGTTCCAGCACTACGCGCTGTTCCGCCACATGACGGTGGCCGAGAACGTGGGCTTCGCGCTCAACGTGCGGAGGCGCCCGCGGGCCGAGGTCACCGCCCGGGTCGACGAGCTGCTCGCGCTCGTTCAGCTCGACGGACTCAGGGGCCGCTACCCTCACCAGCTCTCGGGCGGTCAGCGCCAGCGAGTGGCCCTGGCCCGCGCGCTGGCGACCGAGCCTCGCATCTTGCTCCTCGACGAGCCGTTCGGCGCCCTCGATGCGCGGGTCCGCCAGGAGCTCCGACGCTGGCTGCGGCGCCTTCACGATGAGCTGCACGTGACGAGCGTCTTCGTGACCCACGACCAAGAGGAGGCCTTCGAGGTCTCGGACCAGGTCGTGCTCATGAACGCGGGGCGCATCGAGCAGGTCGGGTCACCGGCGCAGGTGTTCGAGGAGCCGGCGAGCCCCTTCGTGATGCGGTTCCTCGGCTCGGTGAACGTGTTCTCGGGGCGAGTGGAGGGTGAGCACGCCTACTTGAACGAGACGGCCATCGCCGCCCATGGTTGCGCTGCCCTGGAGCGCGCCCATGTCTTCGTTCGGCCCCATGAGGTCGACGTGCACCGGGGCCACGTCCCTGGGAGCTTCGCGGCCAGGGTGGATCGCCTCGTTCCTCTGGGCGCAATGTTGCGCGTGGAGCTCTCGGTGCCCGGGCAAAGCCACCAGGTCGACGTCGAGCTCGACCGGGAGCGGAGTGACGCCCTGGGTCTCGTCGCTGGCGACACCGTGCACCTGGCGCCCCGACGGGTGCGGGTGTTCCCTGCCACCGAACTGGGGGCCGACAGCCTCACCGCGAGTGGGCTCTGAGGATCGAAACGGTCAGTGCATTCATCGGCGGCGGGACTTGCGCGGTTGGGGCGAGTGAGGCCCCGTGGGCGGAGAATGAGTACCAGAGGCGCCAGGCCGAGGGCGTCGTTGTGGCGGAATGACCGCGAGCGCACGACGACGTCGTCTGCTTCGGGAGGCGGCTCGGGTGAGGGTCAGGGTGCCGAAGCCATTCCTCGACCCCGCGCCTGGACGCCCAGAACGTACCCACCTATACTACCGTCGTATGTCGCAGGTGACCATCTACCTCCCCGATGACGTCGAGCGTCAGCTCCGGGCGGCCGCCCGGAAGGCCGGCAAGAGCTTCTCTTCGTACATTGCCGAGCTGGCGATGCGGAAACGCACACGCAAAGCCTGGCCGCGAGCGTTTCTGGCCACCTTCGGTGCGTGGAA
>PMBV01000434.1 GCA_003153055.1 Myxococcales bacterium | reverse complement strand
CGAAACCACGAATCAGACCTGGGGGTCCCATGGCTCCCAGGTGAGGTGAGGCAGCACGCCCTTCTGCCAAAGACGTTGCACTTCGCCCGCTGGAAAATCTGGGCTGCCGGCCCAGGCCTGAAACCACGAGATGCTGGCAGGGGAGACTTTCAAGTCATTCGCGACGGTGTCTACCAAAGCTGCGTGATCCCCGGTCTCGCGGAAGATGCTGAAGAATACGCCGCTGGTATCGTTGTCGCCAGCGCTGCCACCGCCTGTCGCTTGGCCACCGCCTGTCGCTTGGCCACCGCCTGTCGCTTGGCCACCACCTGTTGCTTGGCCACCGCCCGTCGCCTGGCCACCGCCTGTTGCTTGGCCACCGCCTGTTGCTTGGCCACCGCCTGTTGCTTGGCCACCGCCCGTCGCTTGGCCACCGCCCGTCGCTTGGCCACCGCCTGTCGCTTGGCCACCGCCGGTCGCCTGGCCACCGCCGGTCGCTCGGCCACCGCCGGTCGCTTGGCCGCCGCCTGTCGCTTGCCCACCGCCTAACCCATGGCCACCGCCGGTTGGCCCGGCGCCTCCTCCAGCGCCTGAGTTCCCACCGGTCGATGGGAGGTCGTGCGGGAATCCAGCGTCGGGGTTGCCTGTCGCCTCCCCACAGCCAAGCATGAGGAGAACGAGTATGCAGAGCAACCCGCCGGCTCGGTCAGCCCGCGAAGGAGCGCTCGCAGAGGCTCCTGTTTGGCGGCAGCTCATTGGCGTGTTTCTTCGGTCTTGCATGGGGGGGCGGCCTTCTCAGTTTCGGAGGTGTGGCGCGACCGGAATGAGCCAACGAGCCTTTGGCTCCGCGCCTCGGAGCCCCAGTGTTAGCGCACCCGACGTCGGCGGAGCGTTGCCACCCCGAGCAAAGTGATGAGGCCCAAGACGAGGTCGGCTGGGCTGGTCGCGCCACATCCGCAACCGCCGTTCTTGCCACTGCTCGTACCACCGTCGAGGCCGCCATCTCGCCCGGCTCCGTTTCCACCGCCAGTGCCACCCGAGCCGCCAGTGCTTCCGCCCTGCCCGCCACCGGTGCTTCCGTTGCCGCCACCGGTGCTTCCGTTGCCGCCCCCAGTGCCGGAGCTGCCACCATTCACCGTGAGGGTGACGGTCGTCGACGAGGTGAGGTTGCTGCTGGCGCCGACGATCGTCACGGTCGACGTACCAGCAACCGCGGACGGGGAGACGGTGAAGGTGAGGGTGCTGGTCCCCGTCGTCGAGGCGGTGCTGAAAGAGGTCATGACGCCCGTGGGCGCGCCGCTCGCGGTCAGATTGACGATGCCCGAGAAGGCTCCCGATGGGACCACGGTGATGGTCGAGGTGTTGCTCTGGCCGGGGTCGATGGTGAGGGTCGCGGGCGATGCCGCGAGGGTGAAGCCGGCCGACCCCTTCGCGTTGACCACCAAGGTGAGGGTAGCGGAGTGGGTCAGCGTGCCTGAGGTGCCAGTGATGGTCACTGCCGAGCTACCGGTGGTGGCGGAATCCGAGGCCGTCAGGTTGAGAACACTCGCGTTCCCACTGGGCGCCGAGAAGCTCGAGGTGACCCCAGAGGGGAGCCCAGTGGCGCTCAGGCTCACAGTGCCGCTGAAGCCGTTGAGCTTGGTGATGCTGACGGTCGCGCTGGCGTTCAGCCCCTGATTCATCGCCACGGAGGAGGGGCTCACTGCGAGCTGGAAGTCGCCGACGGTCGTCGAGCCATCCGCCGGAACCGCAGGGTAGGCGTTCTTTACCAACGCCTTGAACTGCTCGTGGAACCACATGCCGGCGAGCGGCGCGTTCGGCATCGCGCCCGACATGTGGTTTTTGTTGAGACTGTTCCCCGTATAGGCTGGGTCGCACATCCCGTCGGCGCGCTTGCCTTGGTCGTTCGGGACCGTGCTGCTGGTTCCGTCAGACTCCCCTGGAGGCTTGACCCACACGTAGGCGTGGATGCCGTCGGCTCCGACGACCTGAGGTCGCTCGCCGAGCCCGGCTCCGACCTGGTTGCACCAGTTGCCAGGGTGGATTCGTCGATCGATCCGCGACTCATTGACCATCGTGTTCGCATCGCTCGCGGTGCTCGCCTTGGTCGGCCGTCCCGCGCCGCCCCAGCCGTTGCGGGAGGTGTCGATCAGCATGCCGACATTCGACTTGAACCCGAGGCTGACCAGCTTGGCGCGAAAGGCAGTCGCGAAGCTCTTCTCATCTGCGTAGAAGTTCCAATCGAGCCATGTGGTATCGCGAGTCGTATTTGTAACCGTCAGGTAGGGCTCCACGAGCGCCGAGTAGTTGGATGTATTGGTGATGAAGCCTTGGACGGCATCCACGCCGGGGGCCGCGACATTGACACCGTTCAGGCTCGTCGTGCCAGCGACCGTGTCATAGAACTTCTGTGCCGCGGGACCGAAATTGGTGTCCCAGCCAATCCATCCGTGATGGGCGGCGTCGATGTAGTTGTAAACGTTTGTGATCTTGTGGAATTCGGTCAGCGCGTACCGGATGCCATTGATGTAGTTCCCATTGGCGTCCATTGTCGCGCAGTCCGCCATGCTCAGGTTCGTGACGAGGTTGGGGAGGGAGTCGATCTCGACGATGTTGACGATGCGGAGGCCGGCGTACTTCGAATTCTTCTCGATGGCGGCGATGGCGTCGATGTACTCGGTCTTGTACCGAGCGATCTCGGTCGCCTTGAGCTCGCCGTTCGATGCGAGTGCGGCACAGTCACGACCAGGGAGATCGTAGATGACGAGCATCACGATGATGGGCTTCCCCTGCTGCTGCTGAGCCAGCGCCTCGTCGAGGTGACCGGCGAGGCCCTTTCGGCCATCAGCCCCTTTGATCGCGGCGATCCGGTCGAGCCAAACCGCGGTGGGATAGGTCGCGACCTTGGCCATCTGCGCCTTGAGCGTCGGGTCGGATTCCTGGCTGATCGAACCGCTGACCATGGTCGTGTAGTCGGGATTCAGGTACCAGGTGGCGTCCGCGAACGGGTTGTCTACGCGACTCTGCGCGAGTGCCGATGTCGCCAAAAACAGCACCGACAGCGCGACGCGAGTGTGCGACCCCGTCAATCGGGACGGCACTGCTGATGAATAACACATAATGCCACCTAATTTGTTCGAGTAGAATGAGCCCCGGGTTGTCCGGGAATGCCCAATTCCGAAAGAGGTGATGCTTCGACCGCCACGACCGATAGAGGTTCTTGGATTCCTATCGGGTCAGGGCGGATCGAGGGAACGCTCCCCAGCCTGCCGGGACTCGCTCTCCGTGACACCACGCGCCGGCGGAGAAACAATGGGGCTGGCCGGTCATCGGCTCACCATCTACCGCAAACAGCCCGACGGCCGCTGGCTCCTGGCCCGCGACGCCCACACGTTGTCCCCGTTGGCGAGCTGAGGCCATGAGGTTCGTCACATGATGGCTGGAACAGGAAACCTCCTCACGCATGCGGCGCGGAGTCGTCATCCACGTGTGGAACGACGCTCGCGAGCAGGACGCTACGTCGCGTCTTTCGGAAAGCGCTTGGGTGTAGACAACTTCTGAGGACCAAACTCGTTGCGCGGGCCTTCGAGCTGCTCCAGACTCAAATGATGTATCGGGCGATGGGGCGCACGCTGTGGAGTCTCTTCTGGCTTCCGTTCGTGCTCGCGTATTTCGGCATGACGATCGTTCACCGCCCGGTCACGTGGTGGCTCCTGGTCAACTTCGCCGCATGGCCCCTCGTCCTCCTCTCGACGGTCGCTGTGCACGAGCTCGCCCACGCGACGGTGGGCCTCCTGGTTGGCTTGAAGCCCCGAGGGATCGCCCTTGGCATCGGCCGGGAGCTCGCACGCTTTCGCGTTGGCGCCCTCGAGGTTCGCGTCAACACCTTCCCGCTCCTCGGCTTGACGTTCCTGCTGCCGCTCAGCACCCGATGGGTGCGTCTTCGCCTGTGGCTGGCCATCGCTGCAGGCCCCGCCGTCACTCTGGGGCTGGTCCAACTTCTGCTCGCCTTCGCGCCAACCCAGCCGATCTCTGAGATGGCCTTTTCGCTTTGGAACATCTCTTCGATGTTCATGGTGCGTGAGCTGGCGATCCTCGTCAATTGCATGGCCCTGTTCTTCAACCTCATGCCAGTTCGGCTGTCGAACGGTCGTCAGACCGATGGCGCCGCGCTGCTCACTCTCCCTCGCATGCCGCAAGACCGCGTCGAGGAATGGCTTGCCGCCGACCTCACCCTGGACGCGATCGAGGCGCCTGAACGACACGACCTCTCCCTCGCCTCACGAGTGGCAGCCGAAGCGCTCGAGCGTTTTCCATCGTCCATGGCGCCGCTCCACCTCCTCGCCCTGGTGGAGCTGGAACGAGGTCAGTACGCGGAGGCGCGGGCCAGGCTGTCGGCGCTCATTGACGACACACGCGCCCACGGCGTCGAGCTGGTCCTGAAGAACAACCTCGCCTGGGTTGACTTCCTCACTCGTGATGAAGCCCTTCTAGCAGAGGCTGACGCCTTCTCGATGGAAGTCATCGATCTCCTGCCGAACGCTCCGTCCGCGCTCGGAACGCGTGGAGCCGTGCTCTTCTGGCGCGGAGACCTGGAGGAGTCCTGCCGGCACCTCGAACGTGCTCGTCTCCTCGCCTCGACGCCGAGCAGCCGCGCTCTGAACGCGTGCTGTCTCGCCCTCGCGTGGTCGAGGAGGGGCGACCAGGAGCGAGCCCGCCGGCTTCTCGAAGAGGCTCGTCGCGACGACCAACGGTGTTTGCTTCTTGACGAGGCGACGATGGCTGTCGCCTGAGTGGTCCAGGTCTCGCGGCAACCTCCTATTCTCGCTCTTCCCCTCGGGCGAGGAATCTCAACCAGCGCGGCAGCGCGTCTCTGAAGTCGGGCGAGAACGAGTGAGTGGCGACCCCAGCGTAGAGGTGTGTGTGGACCTGCACCCCGAGCGCCTTCAACTGGTCCTCGTTCTGGCGCAAGAACCGGATGGTGCCCGGATGCTCCTTCTCGTTGGCCACGAGCACGGAGCGGGGCATCGATGCGTCGGCCGCAGGGGAGGCCAGCGGCACCAATGAGCCGCGGAGGCCAGGCGACATCGCGATGGCGCCTCCGAAGCGCGAGGGCTGATGCGCGACGATCTCCACGGCCGTTTTCTCCTTCCGGGCGGGCCGCTCCCAATCGCTGGAGGCTCACCGATACGTTCGCGCTTCGGGGTGCGTTCCGGGAAGCATGCGCAGCCGATTCCTTGGGGTATTGGTATTCGTGATGGGCTGTGCGCATGGGGGGGACCCGACGCGCCCGCCGTCCGCTGAGCCGGCGGCGCGTGTCTATGAATACTCCGAGGCGCGCGCGAAGCAGCTCGTCGCCGAGGCGCTGGCGCTGAAGGGCATCGCCCTCCAGCCGACGGAGGACCCGCACGTGCTGGCGTCGGCTCCGGTGCGCAGGGAGCTGACGCGACGAATCGACCCTGTGTTTGAGCCGACGTGGCTCATCGAGGAGCGATCGTGGTTGGTCGTCTTCCAGCCCCTCGGGCCCAGCGCAACGGCCGTGCAGGTCCTCCGTGGAGAGAATGACGTCTGGGTGAACGCCGCCGAACAGGGGATGAACCGTCTCAACACGAGCGACATCGTCGCCCGCGAGGCTCGAGCGACGCCGATCTTCGTCCGCGACCGTGAGCGCGAGCTGGCCGTGGCCGTGGCACTCGAAGGCCATGCCGCGGTCGAGGTCGGCGACGCTCGCTCCGAGCGCGCTCCGCAGGTGGCGCCGCTCCTCGACCCTCCCGCGCCTCCTGCGTCGCCCCAGTCGTCCGCGGCTCAGAGTTGTCGCCTCGAGGCTGGCCCCATCGCGTCGATGTTGGCCCCGGGACACATCGTGCTGCTCAGCGATCCGCTGGGTGCCGAGGAGCCCTGGGGAGTCATCGACGAGCTGCGGTGTCTCGCCGAGGCCCGCGGCTTGCCCGTGACGATCGCCCTCTCCATCTCGACGGATGAGCAAGCCGCGCTCAACCACTATCTCGGCTCGCCGGGGACCGACGGAGACCGCCGAACGCTGCTGTCAGGTCCGTTCTGGAGCCGCCTGTGGCAGGACGGACGCAGCAGCGCCGCCGTAGTGGACGCCATCGAGCGGGTTCGGAGTCGCCGGGAGCACGGCGTGCCCGTGGCGCTTCTGGCAGTGGACAGCGATGTCCCCGGGAACCCGCGGCAGGCGCACGTGGCGTCGATGTTCCTCCGGCATCGGAAGGAGGCGCCAGGCCGGCTGATCGTCGGCCTCCTGGGCAACGTCCTCACCAGCCGGCGCGTCGGGGCGGCGTGGGATGAGCAGCTCCTGCCGGTAGGCGCCCGCCTCGCAGCCGTGCTCCCCGAGTACACGCACACCTTCGACGTGTCGTTCTGGAGGGGGGCGCATTGGTCCTGCCACCTCTTCGAGCAGGGTCACCTCAAGTGCGGGACCTGGCCACTCCAGCCGGGACCGGCGCAGTGGCTTACCACCTTCGAGCGGCGCCCATTCTTCCGGGTCTTCCCGCGGGTGTCGGAGTACGGCTTCGATGGCATCTACTTTGTCGGCCAGGGGCTCACGCCTTCTCCGCCTGCCGTCGAGTCGATGCGCGTCGACGAAGGAGCGGGGCGGGATCTTGCCGGTAGACGCTGACAAGCGCTCGCGAAGGGCCGAGGCCGGCCGCCACCAGCTCCCGCGCGGGTACGCCACCTGCCCCACCTCGCCCTCGTTCATCAGGCTCTACTCGCTGACGTCGTTGCGAACGTTGGAGGGCTGGCCGCTCTCGCCGTCGATGACCCATGCGTCGAGGGTGGCGTCGTTGTCCACGTTGCCGACACAGGCCATCACCAGCCGGTTTTCCCCCGCCGCGTCGAAGACGTGCAGCTCGCGCAACGCGGCGATTTCGTCCCGGCCGGTCGAGTGGGCCATCGAGGCATCGGCCGGAAAGAGCGCTTTCTCCGAGAGGAAGTAGCTGTACCGGTTGCGCTTCTCTGGCCGGAAGTCGAGCTCGTCGAAGGAGACCGCCCAGCGCCCATTCTCGGAGCGGAAGGCTCTCTGCGCGACAAGCATCGACTTGAGGTTGACCTTGCACTCCGACTGCTTGGCGCGCGTCTGGAAGCGGATGAAGTTCGGGATGGCGATGGCAGCCTCGATGCCGACGATGGGCACCAGTGCCAGGGGGAAGACCAGCGCGGCGATCGCCAGCCCCTTGCCCGAGAGCTGAGGCTCCTTGCTGATGCGGAACAGGGCGACGATGGCGAGCACCATCCCGACGATGGCCGTGGGGCAGAAGCACAGGCCCACCCCGCTGAGGGCGAGCGCGATAGTCGGAAGGGTGTATTTCTCCTGGGGTGCTGGGGCGACAGGCCGAGGAGTCACAGGTTGAGGGGTCATGACTCCCCAGTGTGCCGCCGGTGGCGTGACTCACCCAGGGGAAATTCGACGCTGGATCGACGTCATGCCGGGTGAGCGCGTTTGCGCGGCGGCGGCTACCGCTCCTGGCTCAACTGGGGCTGACGCAAATGAGCTCCATTCAGCATCCGCGTGTCGAACTTCCGGAGGGGCATCAACACTCGCAGCGTGACGCCGCTCCCGCTGCGGAGCAATGGACACCCGCGACCGCGCCTTCCATTCCCTGCGCGTAGCCGAGGAGATCACCAACCGGCGTGCGCAGCCATCTTCTCCTCGATGGCCTTGAGCCTCGCCTCGAGCGCGCTGTTCTGCTTCTTCAGCGCATCATTCTGGTCCTCGAGCTCCCGGACAGCATTGACGAGGGTGCTCACGATGGGTCGGTCGGTCAGCGAAAGATGCCCCTCGGCGTCGGTCACTACGGCCTCGGGGATGGACTTGCGGACGTTCTGGGCCGAGAAACCAACGATCTCCCCCTTCGAGTCGATCCCCGTCTCGGGCTTCCACCGGAAGACGATGGGCTGGAGGGTCCTGAGGGCATCGAGGCCGCGGTGGTACTGGCCGCTGATGTCCTTGAGGCGCTCGTCCGAGGCGGTGTACACGCCCGTGGAGTTGATGGTGGCGATCGCCGAGCCAATCACTCCCGCCGAGGTCGCGTTGTAGAAGTTGAACCCGCCGCCACCGCCGCCGCGCTGGTTGATGAAGTCGGTCTCCCCGGCGCCGCCAGTCGCGTTCCACGAGAAGTACGCTCCCTGGCTGGGGACGGTGGGGTTCGTGCTGCCAGAGACATGCAGGTAGCCCGAGACGCCCAGCGGAGCAGCGGGGCTCACGGTCCCCACGCCCACGTTGCCGTTCAGGTAGATCTTCCCGCCGGACGCGAGCTCGAGATCGGGCGTCATCCCGCCGTCGCTCCACGCGAACAGCCGCGCGCGGGTGTAGGTCGGGGCGGCCTGGTTGTCGGTGTAGATGCTCATCCCCAGGTGGTAGCTGCCAGTCGGGTGGAAGACCTGGTTGAGCATGAGGCCCGACCAGTCGGTGTTGACGCCCTGGCTGGGGAAGGGGTTGGTCGCGGAGTAGCCGACAGGGCCGAAGCCGCTCCTTCCGGGCACATCAGACAGTCCTTGGATGCGAGGCTCTCGCGATCTCATGGCGCAAGCCGGCCGACCTACCGACGTCTTTCGGCGCGCTGGTGGGAGGCGCGGACGCGGGCGAGGTGGTCGAGGATCTCCGGAGCCTCCTTCGCCTCCACCAGCGGCTCGAGTTGACGCTCGACGTACTTCCAATCGAGGACCTTCTGGCGGAGGCACAGCGATTCGATGTCGCCCCAGTCCTTGGAGCGATCTGCGAAGGCCTTCAAGACGACGAGATCCTCGGCCGAGCACGTCGTGAGTCGAATGCCGCGCACAAAGGTGAACTTCGAGGCGCGCCTTTGCAGGTCCTCTTCGAAGGGCAGCCCCGCAAGAGCAACATCGACCTCGACACCCGTCTTCGTTCGAAGCAAGGCCACTCGGTTCTCCAATGCGAAGCGCCGCGCGTGAGCGATGCGGGGAACGAGGAGTTCCAGGAGTCCGTCGATGGCTGCCTCTTCCCCGCCGAACCCAGGAGCGAGAGGTCGAGGTCGCGAGTCGCGCGCGGCTCAGCCCAGCGTTGCACCGCCACGCCCCCGATGAAGCAGAACGGCAGCTTCAGGGCGCGGAGCGACGACTCCACCTGCGCAGCGGCCCGAAGGAGCTCAACCATTCCTGAGCTTCATGAAGACCCGCTGCTGCTCGACCAGCCCCGACGTCCTCGTCGCCTTCGCAGTTCGGAGCGCGTACCGAAAATGGTCCTCGAGCTGGGCAATCGCCCAGGCCGTCCTGAGGTGCCGGAGCTCGGTCCGCTTCACTTCCGTGAGCGCGGGTCCCGCGCGCTTCCACGCAGCGACCCACTCGTTGACGTTCGATGGCTTGCTCACGTCCCCAACCTAGCACGGAGCCAGCTGACTTCTTCGCCTACTCGAGGCTCGGGACAGCATCTCAAGGATCTACCGGCCCACCTCGGGCGAGGAATCTCAACCAGCGCGGCAGCGCGTCTCTGAAGTCGGGCGAGAACGAGTGAGTGGCGACCCCAGCGTAGAGGTGTGTGTGGACCTGCGCTCCGAGCGCCTTCAACTGGTCCTCGTTCTGGCGCAAGAACCGGATGGTGCCCGGATGCTCCTTCTCGTTGGCCACGAGCACGTAGCGGGGCTTGGATGCGTCGGCTGCCGGGGAGGCCAGCGGCACCAATGAGCCGCGGAGGCCAGGCGACATCGCGATGGCGCCTCCGAAGCGCGAGGGCCGATGCGCGACGATCTCCACGGCCATCTGCGCCCCCTGCGAAAAGCCGATGAGAAAGACCTGTCCGTCAATCGCCTTCACGTGTGGCGCCACAGCGGCGATGGCTCGCTCCAGTCGCGCCGTATCGGCCTCCACGTCCTCGGTCCATCGGTAGGCCTGGGGCCCCAATGTTTCGGTTCCGCTGACGGAGAGGAAGGCGACCCCCAGTTCGTCGGCGAGCCCATCCCACGCGCCTGCGAAGTCCTCTGGGTCGGAGCCGAGCCCGTGGAGACCGATCACCAGGGGGAGCGACCCTCCCAATTGGTGGTGAGCCGGCAGAGAGAGGAGCTGGCGGTCAAGTGGGTGGGTGCGATACCAAGCCTGCGTCGCCTTCAGGAACGCGAAGACACCCGGCCAGCGAGGGTCGGTCCGTAAAGTGGCGAGGTCGGAGTCGAGCGCCGCGTAGTCGGCGTCGGCGGACTCCTCTATCGCCGAGCGTTGCAACCAGTAGAGTGCCGCCTCCGACTGACCGAGCCGTGCGTGGTAGCAGGCCACATTGTACCGCCCTCGCCCGCTCCCCTCGAGGATTCGATAGCCACGCCAGAGGCTTGTGTCCGTCTCGCTCTGGGAGACGGGTTTCGCAGGCTGCTCGAGTTGAAGGGGAGGGAGTGGCCTCCCGTCTGCCCCGAAGGCGACCGATGGGGGGACGGACTTTTCCCTGCAGCCGAACTCGGCGTTGCAAAGCACCACGAAGAGCAGAATCGAAAGCCGGCGCACCTCGGAAACATGGTGCCGAAACGCCGTCGACTCAAGCAGCCCGTGCCGCTTCTTGCGCGGTGACGGATCTGACTTTACTCGCTGACGTCGTTGCGAACGTTGGAGGGCTGGCCGCTCTCGCCGTCGATGACCCATGCGTCGAGGGTGGCGTCGTTGTCCACGTTGCCGACACAGGCCATCACCAGCCGGT
>PMBV01000364.1:615-5421 GCA_003153055.1 Myxococcales bacterium | reverse complement strand
CACCCGAGCGGCCATGGAAGGCGACGATCTGCCATCCTGCTGGCGCGGTGTAGCTCGTGCAGCTCGAGGTCGTCGAGCCGCCCGACAGGGTGCGCCCCGTGTTGGTGGAGAAGGCGATGGAGAAGATGCGGGAGTGCCCGGAGTACTGGCCGGAGCAGAGGCTCACCGAACCCAGGTACTCGCCGGTGCGCAGGGTCAGGGTTTGCTCCGTGCCACCGGTGCCCCCGTGAGAGAAGACGTAGCCGTTGGAAAGGACCGTCTCGACGCGATCCACCCGGGCCCCGGTGCTGATCTTCAGCTGCTGCACGACGGGGGTCGCGGGGAGCGAAGAGACGTCGTTGTAGTTGGTGCCGTGCGGCCCGCCCCATTGGTCGGAGAGGGCTCGGTTCGCAGCGGTCGAGTAGCTCCAGTCGACCTCGATGGGCTGATGATCGGACAGAGCCACCCCGGAGCCATCGACGCCGTCGAGCCGATCGACGTACTGCAGGGCTCGCAGGCCGAGGAAGCCATTGTCGCGGTACAGGACCTTGTCGGTCACCTCGCAGAGTGGGCTGGTGGTCTCGGTCGGGCGGCAGACCAGCGCGTCGCCGATCGGCGGGACCGCGCCGTTGCGCACCTTCTCAATCCAGACATCGGTGAAACCGTGGTGCAACAGCTCCCACATGTTCTGGCCGGCCCGGGTGTAGCGGGTGTTCGTGTCGCCGATGATCAAGACCGCGTTGCCGGCCGAGTTGGACTCGATGGAGGCCACCAGTTGATTGACGTCGGAGACGCTGGCAGACAGATCGGCGGTCGCCGTGCCGGACTGGGCGTGCAGGTTGTAGACATCGAGGTAAACCCCTTCCGCCAGCCGGGCCCGGACCATGCTGAAGCCCTTCGGCGTGAGCGCGTCCGCCCCGCTGCGGCTGTTCCAGGTCACCCGGTCCAGGTCGTCCCAGGAGAAGTTGCTCAGGGTGTTGAGCCCGTCACCGAGGGCGATGCCGCCGGTGGTCGGCGTACGGAACGGGTGGTTGTCGCAGTCGTTGTACAGCGAGGCATGCCAGTTGAAATCCTCCTGGACGTTGACGATGTCGAACGGCTTGACGTAGCAGCTGATGATCGGCGTGTGCAGGGTGGCGTTGGCGCCGGTGTACTCGAAAGGGATGCCGGCGATGTTGTACCCGAGCGTGGAGAACCGGCCGCTCGCGGCGGTGAGCGCCGAGGTGGCCTGGGACCCGACGGGCTCGACCGCGGCGGTACAGCCAGTCAGGGTGAAGAGGACGATGGAGAAGACACGGGCTGGGCTGGGACGGCTCACTGGGGATCCTCCGCTGGGGGAAGCGGCTTCTAACTCGATACGTCACCGCGCATTCGAAACATCATGGTGGCAGAGACGACGGGTTGCTCTGGTAATACATTTCATTTCCGCCTCGCCGAAGAGAAGCATTGTCTTCTCCAACCGAGGCACTTCGCCCCAGGGCAACGAATTGACGTCCCAGAACCTGAGAAGATGGGGACCATGCGCGAACGCACGGTCCTCTCGGGGACGCTGGTTCTGCTCGGCAGCTGCGCGGTGAACGCGGACGTGTGGGTCGTCTTCGGCGAGCATCCGCTGGGTCCGTGACGACTCGGCCCCATTCACACTCCAAAGCAAACCAGCGGTGCAGCGCTTACACCTCCGCCCAGAGGTGAGGGCATGCACGTCTCCTTTCCCGCTGACTTCGAGCGGCGGCCAGGGCTGAGCTTCAACCCCGCGGTGGTGCAGGGAGCGCTGAGGACTCAACCCCCGCTGGGGAGCCCCGAACGGGAGGCAGCCTGGGTCCTCTCGAGGCTGGTGGCGCTCATCCACCGCTACACGGACGCGCCGGAGGTCGGGCTGGACGTCTTCGGCATCGATGGTGACCGCCGCACCATCGAGTGCCCCTGCTCGCCGGAGCACCCGCTCGACCAACTCCTCCGCGACACGCGGCGCGCGCTCGAGGCGCCCCCGAGACCCGCGCCGGGCCCGGGCTCGAACCTCGCCCTCAGCTGGGCCGCCAAGCCCGACGTCTCGCCACCCACCCACCCCTACGAGCTGCACTTCGTCCTCGAGCCCAACCCCGGCACCGTTGCCATTCGGTACGACCAGAGCCTGTTCCGGTCGTCGACCATCCAGAGGCTCCTCTCGAGCGTGGTCTCCGTCTTGGATGACAGCGCGTCGGTGACCCGGGTCGCCGAGCTCCGCATCCTCGAGGCCCAGGCACGAGACGAGGTGCTCCGGCTCCTCGACACGGGCTCGGCGACCGAAGCGCCGCGGCCGTTCACCGAGGCCTTCGAGGCGATGGCGCGCCGGAGCCCCCACGCGGTAGCCGCTCGCCACCTCGACGAGACGCTGACCTACGGAGAGCTCGACGAGCGGGCGACGCGGCTCGCACGGCACCTCGCGCACCGCGGGCTTCGACCCGCCAGCGTCGTCGCGGTGTGCGTCGCGCCGAGCCTCGACATTCTGGTGGCCATCGTCGGGCTGTTCAAGGCGCGGCTGGTGTACCTGCCCCTCGACCCGACGCATCCGCCCGCGTACCTCCGGCACATGCTCGATGAAGCCCGGCCCGAATTGGTCCTCGTTCAGGCCGGGTCAGCCGAGCTCGACTGCTTCTCGTCGCGCGAGACGCTGCGCCTCGACCTGCCGTTCCCCGAGAGCCCGGCCGAGGAGACGCCCGGCGAGCCGCGGCTCGAGGACCCGGCCTACCTCTTCTACACCTCGGGGACCACCGGGAAGCCGAAGGGCGTGCTTGCCTCGCATGGAAACCTCGCCCACTTCCTCGGAGCGGCGCGCCGGGCCTACGGTTTCGGCCCCAGCGACGTGTTCTCGTCCATCGCCCGGTACACCTTCAGCATCAGCCTGTTCGACCTCCTCTCTCCGCTGTGCGTAGGAGGCTCGGTCCGCTTGCTCGATCGAAACCAGGTGCTCGACCCGGTGCAGCTCGGGCGAGCCCTCGAGGAAGTGACGGTGGTGCACGCCGGCCCCAGCCTCTGGGCGAGTTTCTTCCGCTTCCTCAAGGCCACCGGTGGCGCGACGTACCCCGGCGTTCGCCACGTCTCGTCAGGAGGAGACCTGGTGTCGGCCTCGGTGATGGAGGAGCTCAAGCGCGTCTTCCCGAACGCCGAGGTCTTCACCATCTACGGGTGCACCGAGGTGAGCTGCATGGGCACGACGTTTCGTGTCGCTCGCGACCAGACCGTGGGCCGGAGCTTCGTCGGGCGGCCATTCCCCGGCGTCGGCTTGAGGCTGGTGGACGCACGCCTGGCTCTGGTGCCGTTGGGAGTCATCGGGGAGATTTGCTTCTCGGGCCCAGGGCTGAGCGCCGGGTACCTCGAGCGCCCCGAGCTCGACCACGAGAAGTTCATCGCCCTCGACGCTCAGCGCTTCTACCGCACCGGCGACCTGGGCCGGCTGCACGAAGATGGCTCCCTTGAGATTCTCGGGCGGAGGGACGATCAGATTCAACTGAGGGGCATTCGCATCGAGCTCGCGGGCCTGGAGAACACCGTGCGGGAATTGGGCCTCGCCTCGCAGTGCGCCTTCGTCTTGAAGAAGAGCCCCGAAGACGAGCGGCTGGTCGCCTTCGTGGTCGGCGCCAAGGACCGCGACCTCGCGGGCTTCCGGCGGGTGCTCTCGACCGCCGTACCCGAATCGATGCTCCCGCAGCACCTGGTCGTCCTCGAGAAGATGCCAGTCACCACCAACGGCAAGCTCGACCGCCGCGCGCTGGCAACCCTCGCATGGAGAGCCGACCTCGACACCGGGGGCACGCCCGCCCGCACCGACCTGGAGCGAGCCGTGGCCCAGGTCTTCTCGCGCCTGCTCGACCGACGCACCGTCGGGGTCGACCAGAGCTTCTTCGAGCTCGGAGGCCACTCACTGCTCGCGGTCGCGGCGATTCACGAGCTCTCTCAGCTCCTCGCGCGGCCGCTCAGCGCCCAGGCGTTCTTCGAGCACCCCACGGTGTCGGGGGTCCTCGAGGCGCTCGATTCCAGCACTGACAGGGGCCGCCCCATCTTGCTGAACGAGCGCCGTGGTCGGCCCGCGCTCTTCATGCTGTCGGGCCTGCACCTCTACCGACCGCTGGCCAAGGCCCTCGAGGGTCGCTTCGATTGCTACGGCGTCTTCTCCGAGCTCGAGCTGGCGCCCAGCGACGGCGAGCCCTCCGAGCACTCGGTGGAGGCCCTCGCCAACGAGTACCTCCGGCTCATTCGCCAGGAGCAGCCTCACGGGCCCTACCAGCTCCTGGGCTACTCCTTCGCTGGCCTGGTGACCTACGAGCTGTGCCAGATGCTCCGCCGCGAGGGCGAGACGGTGGAGCGGCTCGTGCTGGTCGACGCCACCTTGCCCGAGTGGCTGGCGGGCTGGCGTTTTCGCGTCAACCAGGTCCGGCGGCTCCTTGAGGCTCGACCAACCGACTTGGCGCGGTTCGGCCTCAGGCGCCTCGAGGGCCGTCGGCTCTCCGCGTCCCTGGCGATGCCGCGCTACGAGGGAGATGGAACGGTCGGCGGCTTCGAGGCCCAGCGCGATGGCGTCAACGCCGCCGCGGCTGCCCGGTACTTCCGGACCATGCGCCAGTACTCTGGCCCGGCCCTCGTCATCGCCTCGGACGATCGACTCCACAGCGACCCGCTGAAGAGCCCGAGCTGCGGCTGGGAGGCGTTCATTCCCCGGCTCCGCACCCGGCGGGTGGCGGGAGACCACTTCGAGATGATCGAGCGGTCAGACAGCGTCGCCCGCATCGCCCAGTACATCGACGAGGCCGAGGTCAGCGGCTGAACCGGGGTCACGAGTCGAGCGAGCCC
>PMBV01000364.1:0-592 GCA_003153055.1 Myxococcales bacterium | reverse complement strand
ACTAATGAACAGGATCCTTCTGGCTGTATTTCTTGCGGGTGCTCCAATGCCATCGCCTCAAGAGGTCGGTGGTACGTGGGGGCATGGCTCATGGCCATTTGCGGTGCGCCAGGGTGGCTTTTCACCGCTTCGTCCCGGCCTCTATATGGCTCAGGCGGAGGTTATAGAATTTCTCCCAGATGGCGGGCTGTCTATTGGAGGGATTGTGGAGAGGATGGTGTATGGGGGTCTGCGCTTCTCTCGCGTGGGTCCGCGGGATTTTGCTATTGAGGGAGATGGTCATCGCGGAACATGGCATTGGCTTGATCATGAGCGTGCGATGGTCGTGTTTCCTGGGTCCCTTGGTGAGTACGTGAAGCTTCGACCGGGCGAAGACATTGACGGGCTTCGGAATGAATACTGGCGTCGAATGACGCAGAAGCGCTGGGCTGAGGTGGTGGGTGTCTACACAGCTCCAGATGGCGGTGTTCTTCGAATGGAAGCAGACGGTGGCGTAGCGTTTGCCGGCTACCACTTTTCCGGCAGACTTCTTGAGTGCCGGCGCGAGTGTCGGGCCGACGCTGGGGTGCGCCTGTGCTTTGAGAGCGACTTC
>PMBV01000528.1 GCA_003153055.1 Myxococcales bacterium | reverse complement strand
TGTTACGGCTCGCGCTCTTTGAGGGGAATCGTCCCGAGTTGACGTCGTGGATTCTCGGCTGAGACACGAAGGCCGCCCGACGACCGAGGTCGAGGGCGGCCCTTGAGCGTCACGGGTCCAGTGGGTTCAGAAGGTGCGGCGCCGGAGGTCGCGGTCAGCGCGACGAGCATCGCGCTCGACGGCGTGGCGATAGGCGGCGGTCGCCGCAGCGAGACGACGAGCCTGGGTGATGACGGCGTAGGCCCGGCGGGTGGTGGAGCCCCTGGGGCTGCGGTTGAAGGCTTCGATGTGGACTTCAGGGCAGGCGGAGAGGAGCGCCAATTCGGAAGCCGCGAGGGCGGCGTCGAGGATGGCAAGAGGGGCGAGTTCGGGCCAGCGGTGGAGGGATGGCGGGATGGGGAGGAGGAGTTGTTTCATTGGGCGACCTCGTCGGCGGGGGCGAGCTCCTCGATGGCGGCGCGGAGGGCATGGTCATCGACGAGGTTCTGGTTGTGGGCGTGGGCCTTCTTCAAGGAGGCGCGGAGGACGCGGGAGGCGATGCGAGGGGTGCCGCGGGAGGAGCGGAAGAGGAGCTCGAGGGCGGAGTCGGAGAGGAGTTTCTCCTTGGAGCCGGCAGCGCGGATGCCGTGCTCGACGAGGGCGCGGAAGACGTCGCGCTCGAGGGGGAGGAGCTGCACGTGGGCGACGATGCGTGTGTAGAGGGGCGCGTGGAGCTGCATGCGGAGGCGGCGTGCGAAGGAGGGGAGGCCGACGAGCCAGAGGGCGGCGAGGCTGCGCCTGTCGAAGGCGAAGTTGAGGAAGCCGGCGAGGTCGGCGAGGAAGCGGTCGGAGAGGTGCTGGGCCTCGTCGACGACGATGAGGGGAGTGGTGTGCTGCTCGTCGAGGAGGTTGGCGAGGGCGGCTTTGATGTCGTTCCACAGCTGGGACTTGCGCTGGGAGGTAGGGAGGCCGAGTTCGACGGCGAGGGTGCGGTAGAAGTCGCAGGGGGAGCCGGCGGTGTCGCAGAGGTAGACGACGAGGTAGTCGGGGGAGGGCAGCTGGGAGCAGAGGTTGCGGATGGCGGCCGTCTTGCCGACGCCAGCGTCGGCGGTGAGGAGTCCGAGACCGGGCTCATCGAGCAAGTCATGGAAGTGGCTTTCAAGCTGAGCGAAGCCGGGAGTCTGGGAGAAGTAGCTGGGTCCGGCGGCGTCGCGAGGCAGAGGGTGGTGGGTGAGGCCGAAGCGGGAGCGGTAGGAGTCGGGCCTGGGTCTATTCGTCGTCTGTTTCATCGTTGTCCTCCTGGGAAAGGGCGCCCGACAGTGGGCGCGTGCGGAGCTCGTGCTCGTCCTGGATGAGGGCGAGGGCGTCGAGGCCGGAGGGCGGCAGACGCCGGGAAGGTTGGCCAACCAGCTGGCGGCGGCGCCGCTGGGCGTTGGCGTAGAGGTCCAGGCGGACGGTGTCGCAGACGAAGGTGTCGTCGACGAAGACTTTGGGGAGCGCGTCAGGGCGGGACGGGTCGAAGCGGAGCTCGACGTCGCGCTGGCCTGCCAACTCGGCGCGGACTTCGAGGCGCTGGCCGTTGAAGCTGACGGTGCCGTCCTTGCGGACGTTGCGACGGAGGCGGTGGAGGAAGACTTCGTCGAGGGACTTGCCCTCTGGCAGTGGACGGAGGTGATTGGCCTGCTCGAGCCAATGTTGCCTGGGGATTCGTCCCGTCGTGGAGTGTTTGCGGGCGTGGTACTCGGCGGCGAGCCAGGCGTCGTGCTTGGCTGCCAAGTCGAGAATGGAGATGGGGCCAGGGGGCAACTCGTCCTCGACCTCCTCGCGCCAGATGCGGTTCCATCGCTCGATGACGCCCTTGGCCTCGGCGTCTCCCGACTGGGTGTGCAACAGGCGCATCTCCAACTCGGCGCAGATGGCGCGCAGGGAGTCGGCGATGTAGGCAGGGCCGAGGTCGACGTAGTAGGTGCGCCAGCGGCCGTGGGCGAGCAGCACCTGCTTGAGGCCCATCTCGTGGTCGACGGCGTCCTCCCCCTTGCGAGGGCCCCAGGCGAAGCGGCTGTTGGGGACGTACCGGGTGGCGCCGTCGATTTCGGACAGGAGGACGGCCTTGCAGGGCCGGCCTTGCGGGTCGACGACGGGGTGGTGGACGTGCAGCCCGTCGCCCACCAACAAGTCACCGGCGAATTCGTGGAGGAAGGAGCGGCGCTCGGCCCCGGGCCCTCGGGTGGGGCGCATCGAGGCTCCGTGGGCTTGAAGCAGCCGGTGGACGCTGGACTTCTTCAGGACGCCGGGCTGGACTTTCTTGGCCCTCTCCAGAATCCGGACGATGCGGTTGACGGAGCGCCGGGGCTTCTCGGCTTTCAGCTGGAGGACGAGTTGCCTCAAGTCCTCGGGCACCGCCCTCGACACCCTCTTGTCCCGGCGCACCTTGGGGAAGAGGCCCGCGAAGCCGCGCGAGTGGTACCGGTAGTACCAAGCCTCGACGGTGCGGGCGGACAGCTGCACGACGTCTCCGCCGGGGCTCTGCCAGGGCCGCGTCGCCGCCACGCGGCAGTACTCCACCAAGTCCCCGTGTTCCAGCCGGGCCCCGACGAGGGGGCCCAGCACCGACACGCGGAACAGCGCTACCTCCTGACGCTTCTTTTCATCCACGGCCAGGCCAGCTACCGGTACGGCCCGGCCACTTGGGGTGGGATGGTGCCGCCCTCGACGGACACGCTGGGGGGGCCTGCTCAACCCCCGATGGCTACATGAGACGGACTCCCGGGGAGAGTCGGTGCAGCAGCGCCGCCAGCCGGGCCAGCAGCGTCGTCCCAAACCGCGCAGCAAACTCACCGGCCAGCGCGCGGCGGTCCCCGTCGAGCCCCACGGCATGGGTGACTTCGGCCAGGGCCGCCCGCCCCGCTGTCGCCAGCACCTGTCCCGGCAGCCGCGCGCTCTGCCGAAGCCGAGCCGCCCACCGCCGTGCCGTCCGCGCGGGCACCACCGGCTCCCCCGCCCCACGCGTCCCCTGCACCACCCCCTCCACCACCGCCCAGGCTCGCCATAGGCACCGGGCAAGGAAGACCGGCAACACCCGCCACGTCGCCTGGCAGGCTGCGCACAGGAAGACCATCACCGTGATGGTGGCCGCGCCCCCGTCCGGGACGGCCGTCCCCTGGAGCTTCCGCTCCCGCCGTCCGTGGATGTGCAGGGTCCGCCCACCGCACCGGCACTGCTTCGGCCGGTACGACGCCGGCTTCCGCATCCGCGCTTCATGCGTCGCAACGTCGCGGACTGACTCGGCGATGAGCGTCCCGCCCCGCTGGCCCCTCGACGAGTCACTCGAAACAAGGCATTCCTCGGCTGCCGGCGGGGCAGCCCTTCTCGGGCACATGGGGCCTCCCAGTTCTTCAGACAAACCAGGATTAGCCTCAGCCCCGTCGGCCCTTCAATCTCCACGGCCCTGCCGCGCCCTCAGAGGGGCGCCTCCGCTCGCCAGGCGAGCTCCGGCGCCTCGACCCGCGTGCGCATGCGCCTGCGCTCGCCGCCCACGCCGACCTCGTCACCGCCTCGATCACCGGCGACACGTGACCACCACGCTCGGGATCGGCATCCCCACCCGCCCCGCACTTGCATCGGGGAATCGGTCACGCGCCTCGGCCCCTTCCCCGCGAACATCCCGGGACGGTTGCCGCCAGATGGCCCAGATCTACGCGGGAAGGAACAGAGGGCGACGCCGCCCGAGCGAACTACTCCGGTGCGCACGTGGGTCGCCCGTCCCCCGTCGGCGCTTTCCCTTCAGGCAATCGAGGCCGCCTCGTCGACCTCGCGGGCAACGTGTTCGAATGGTGTCGGGATGAGTGGACCAACGACAACGCTCGCAGGCTGCCCGCCGAGACGGCACCGCGCGGCGCCCCCCGGGTGATCCGGGGTGGCTCCTGGAACTTCAACCCGAGGTACCTCCGTTGCGCGTACCGGGACGGGTTCGTCCCCGTTCACCGGTACCGGGACCTGGGCTTTCGCGTGGTGTGTCGGGGTTCCCGCCAGCATTGACAATTGCGTCTTGTCGCTTGTAGTCGTGGGCGTCGGGCTGTGCTTAACAACACGCCGACTTCGTCATCGTGACGACAAAGCCGGCTGGTTTCCGCCGAAAGTTGTCATCATGATGACAAGCACCTTGTCGTTGTCATGGCAATGTCAACCGGAGTCGCCATGAAGATGACAATCAGCGAAGCGGCCCGCTACCTGGGCAAGTCGCAGCGTCAAATGCGCTACATGCTCAAGCTCGTANNAGCTCGGTCAGCTCAAGGGCAACAAGGTCGACGGTCGCTGGGTGTTCGAGCAAGCCGAGCTTCCCGTCTCACCGGAGCGCGTTCGCGTTCGAACGCTCGTTCATCGCGCATTCCTATGCGTTCCTGCCCGGCAGAGGGAGTCACCGCGCGGTCCTGCGCTTCCTCCAAGCCGCCCGGCGCTACCGCTACGTCCTTCAGCTCGACGTGCGCCGGTACTTCTACTCGATCGACCAC
>PMBV01000453.1 GCA_003153055.1 Myxococcales bacterium | reverse complement strand
CCAGCGCCCCAGCGCCCCAGCGCCCTGCCCCTCCCATTCCTACCGCGGTCTTGCGGCCACGCCCCCCTCGTCGTAAGCCCCCAAATCCACAGCGGGGCTGGCTGGCCCACAGCTTGAATTCCCCAGGCCGCCCCCGGAGGGATGCAATGCTCGAGCTCCTCATCGCCGCAATGCTGGTCCAAGCGCCCCTTGACGGCCCCAAGAAGGCCCCGCCTCGCGAGGACGGCATGCGCGTGGGGAAAGGCACGAGCCTCGCCAAGGTGTCCCTCACCCAGCCCTCCGGCGGGTGGACCGTCGGCCGTATGCTGACCGTCGCGGGTAGCCTCAGCGACTCCACCATCGACCCCGTCGTCGTCAGCATCAACGGAGATCGCTACCTCCTGCGCACCTCCAACGGACAATTCAAGCGCGACTTCCCCGCCGCCGCGGGCCAGAACGTCGTCACCGTCCTCGCCACCAATCGCGCTGGCACTGCCTCGGCCCAGGCGACGAGCTACGCGCAGATTCCCCCGGTGCCCTTCAAGGTCGTCCTCACCTCAGACACCGACGGCGTTTACACCGACCTCCACATCTACGAGCCAACCCTCGACAGCCAATCAGACCGCACCGTGACCGCCTCGAAGATGGCCCACGTGTACTGGGCCGACACCCGCAGCCCCTCGGGAGGCACCTTCTTCCTCAACGAGCAGGGCGGTGACTTCGACCAGCCCGGCTATGGGCCCTACCTCTACGTCCACCGGGCTCCACCCAAGGGCATCTACCTCATCGCCACGAATTACTGGCCCTCGGGCGACAAGGCCCACACCCTGGCCTCGCTCAACCTGAGCCTCTTCGAGGGCACTGCCCAGGAGCTCAAGCGCACCGTTCGCATTCCCCTCGCCACCCCCGGCAGCACCAAGGTCCTCGCCTGGGTCAACGTCCTCGGCTCGGGCCGCGCCCTCGTCTACGTGCCCGCCTCCGAGGCTCCACCCACCGACGAGCGCTGGCCCACCAACCTCCCCGAGGTTGCCAAAGCCCTCGGCGGCAACACCGGAGCCTTCGACCAGTGACCAGCGCCGCCCTCATCGCGCTGCTCGCCAGCGACCCCGCCCCTCGTGAGGCGTTGCTTCGGCAAGTCGCCGCCGAGGTCGCCTTGGCCCAGGTGCGCGCCCCCGATGCCTCCTGGGAGCCGCGGCAACGCGACTGCGCCGGCCTGGTGCGCTTCGCCTGGCGCGAGGCCTACCGTCGCCTCGAGCCCCAGCGTCTCGAGCGCCCCTTGTTCACCGATGACTCCGGCGCCCCCACTGACTTCGCCGACGCCCGCACCCTGGTCACCAGCAACCTCGCGCTCCTCGGCCGTGATGACGAGGCCCGGGCCACGCTGAAGAGCGGTGATGTCCTCGCCTTTCGCCAGGAGCGGCCCGAGGGAGAGGTGTGGCACCTCATGCTCGTCGTGCTCCCCCGCGACGGCTCGCAGTCCCAGGCGCGCGTCGTGTACCACCCAGGTGAGAAGGACCAACCGGTCCGAGTCGGCCGCCTCGACAGCCTCGCCCGCGAGGCACCCCTGGAGTGGCAACCCAGCGCTCACAACCCCGCCTTCCTCGGCTTCTTCCGCTTCAAGGAGTGGATGCAATGACGACCCAACCCCCAAACCCAACTCCAGCCAAAGGCCCCGGTGGACCTCCCAAGCTCCTCCTCGCCGTCGTGGCTGGGCTGGTCCTCGTCGCCGCGGGCGTGGGTGCGCTGAAGCTGGCCCGAGCTCCCTCCAGTTCCTCCGAGGGCCCCCGTGCCGCCATCTCCTCCGAGCCCACCCAAGCGGCCTCCGCCGAGGGCAGCACCGTGTCTGGCGTTCCGGTTCAAACAGCCATCGTCGAGCTCCCCGCACCGAGCAGCGTGTACCAGCCGGCGTTCTGGGTCGACGTCCTCCAGCCCAAGACCGTGCACCAGGCCGTCAAAGACAACCAGTGGGTGCGTGAGACGACCCAGCAGCCGGTGGGGCGCGGGTTCCTCGGGCCGTGGGCCGTCTTCTTCGGCACGCGCGGGCAGGACATCAAGGCTCGCTTCAGTGGGCTCGTGGTGGACCTATTCTCCGACGCGCTCCTCGCTGACCCCTACCGGGTGCTGTGGCTCACCGGAGAGCGCAGCGCCCATGTCCCCGTGGTGGTGGTGCCCGAGGCCTCCGACGGAGCGCTCGCCGCCCTCGGCACGCTGGTGGCCGCCGCGGGGCAGGGCGGCTTCTCTCCTCAGGGCTGTGACGTCGGCTCGGGAGCGAGCGGCGAGGCGCTCCCCGACGGAGGCGCCCGCGGCGCGGCGGCCGGCCTCGACACCATTCACCGGCTGGTGCTGGGCGACCAATCGCTCTTCGTCGCCCGGGCTGGCAAGCGCTTGGTGCTGTCCATGCGCCCCCACGCGGTGCTCCTCGGGCTCTGCCTCGACCCCATCGAGCTCAAGCCCCAAGGCAACGCCGTCGAGCTCGGCGTCGCCCTCAACCAGAACGGCCGCGCCCTCCAGAGCCTGGCAAGCATCCTCGGTCTCGGCGCTGAGGCCCGGCTCGCCCTCGGGCTCGAGGGCACAGCCTTCACCCCCAAGGGCATCGTCGGTGAGCTGCACAAGCCCGGGCGCCTCGCCGCCGCCGCGCTCGATGAGTCGATGCTGAAGCTCGTGCCCGAGCCCACCACCGTCTTCTTCTCCTTCGCCCTCGCGCTGCCGGCCACGCTCGAAGCCTCGCTCCTGAAGGCCCAGCTCGCCGGGGAGCCCGTGAAGGGCACGCCCGTGCCGCGCCAACTGGCGGTGCTCTGGAACCCCCGGGGCGACGCCGAGCTCACCAGCGAGGTGGCCGTCATTTGGAGCCGCCTCGAGGACGAGCCGTTCCTCGACTCCATGCTCTCCAAGGCCCACCCACTCCTCCATAGGCGCCTCTGCGGGCACTTGGTGCTCGCCTCGAGCGCCTCTCTGCTCAAGGCCATGGAAGCCAGCTGCTCGGGCGGCTCACCCAGCGTGCTCTCGGCGGCCCCAGCGGTGGCCAAGGGCCTCAAGGTCCCCAGCTCGCTCGGAGTGAATGTCGACCTGGGTGGGCTGCTCTCACGGCTCCTCCTCGACGGCTTCGCCTCTGATGGCTCGACGCGCTCGGCGAAGGTGACGCCGCCAGAAATCGAGGCGGCGAAGAAACAACTGGAGGCTCTGCCCTTCCTCCATTGGCACGCAGTGGTCGACGACAAGGGTCAGCTCGTTCCTGGAGGGTTTCGCTCGTGAGCACGCCTCGCTCGTCTTTCGTCTGGTTGGCCCTCGCCCTCGGTGCCGCCGCGCCAGCGCTGGCCAAGCCTGTCTACCTCACCGTGCCGCGGGCCTATGGCACCCACGAGTCGCCGGTGGTCGACCTCGCCTTCGCCGAGAAGACTCCGGTGGAGCTCCGCATCCTCAAGCCGCTGGACCTCTCGGCCTTCATCACCCGTCAGTTCAACCTCCGGCGCGCCTACGAGCCACCCTCCACCACGGCCAACCCCGGTCGGGCGCTCGCCCGCGGCCTCAACGGCCTCAAGAGCCCGGGCGAGCTGCTGCTCCAAGCGCTGGCCCCCGACTTCCGCCAAGCGCTCGCCCCCGAGTTGCCCGCCCGCGAGCCCGTGCCCACCGTCGCCCTCTCCCGGCTCGACGAGGGCCCCGAACGGCTGATTGGCATTCCCGACGGCCTGTCTCTCGTGCGCACCGAGTACCTGAACCTCGACCTCGGAGGCGCCAACCGTGACTTCACCGTGCCCGGCTTCGAGGACTCTGGCTGGGCCGCGGGTGGTGGTGAGAGCGGGTACCAGGAACGGCGCCTGTCTCTCGCGCCCTTGCCCGCCGGCCTCTACGTGCTCCAGCTGGTGCAAGGGGTGATTGAGGGCCAGGTGGTGCTGGTGGTGAGCGACCTCACCGCCCAGGTGAAGCAGACCGACGGCGAGGTGCTGGTGCGGGTGGCGAATCGCGCGCTGGCGCCGCAGCCCGGAGCCGAGGTGGTGGTGCACCTGCCCAGCGGTGCCACGAAGAGCGCCAAGACCGACGAGAAGGGCGAGGCGCGGCTCGAGGTCAAGGAGCCCCGAGTCGTCGTCACCGTCACCGCGGCGCAGGACACCGCCGTCGTCGACACCGACTTCTATTCCACCCTGGCCATCAGCCCCGATGTCTTCATTTACACCGATAGACCCATCTACCGGCCCGGCGACGTGGTGCGCTTCAGGGGCGTGGTGCGCCAGCCTGATGGCTTCCTCGCTCGCCTCCTGCGGCCGCGGAACCCCACCGTGGAGGTGAAGCTCACCCCCGACGAGGGCCGAACCGTCACCACCCGGGCCACTGTTGGCGAGCTCGGCACCTTCTCGGGCGAGTGCGCGGTGCCGGCCGAGCTTGGCACCGTGGTGGTGCGGGTGAGCGCCCGCCTCGATGCCCAGTCGTACCAGGCCGAGACGCGAGTGCAGGAGTACGTCAAGCCCACCTTCTACCTCGAGCTGTTGTCGGCCGATGAGACCGTGACTCCGGGGCAGGAGCTCTCCCTCAAGGTGCGGGCCCGCCGCTATGCCGGCGGCACCCCGAAGGACACCGGCTACGAGGTGTTTCTCTACCGCTCGCAGCTCGACGCGCCGACCTGGGTCGACGACTCGGGCCGAGGAGGCAAGGGCAGCCAGGTGACGTACGGCTCGGCGTCGACCACCGAGGGCGAGCTCTCAGTGCCTCAACGGCTCTACTCGTCGGTGCAGGCTCGCGGCGCCCAGTCGACCGATGACGCCTGGGCCAGCGCGCCCAAGCTCGACGCGCAGGGCGAGGCCGAGGTGAAGGTGCAGGTGCCGGCCGTCACCGAGGCCGACCTGGTGAAGCCGTGGCGGTACACGCTGTCCATTCGCGCGAGAGATGACCAGGGCACCTTCGCCAATGGTGCCCAGACCTTCTTCCTCTCCGACACGGATCTCCTCGCGGCGGTCAAAGCCAAGCAGAAGCTCGTCAGGCCCGGCGACACGGCCACCTTCGCGGTGCGGGCCACCACGCTCTCGGGAAAGCCCTACGGCAAGACGTCGGGCAAATTGTCGGTGCGGCTCCTCACCCCGTCGGGCGGGTCGGACTCGGTCCTCGAGCAGGACCTCACCACCGATGAGACTGGCGTCTTCCGCGCCGAGGTGAAGGCGCCCGGCCCCGGGGTGCTCGAGGCCCAGCTCACGCTCCAGTCGCGCAAGGGGGTCAGTTGGTCCGGCACCGACTCCACGCTCGTCATCGGCGCGGGCGGCGAGGCCGTGGTGCGGGTGCCCTCGATGGTGCTGGAGAGCGCCGACCAAGTCGTCGAGCCCGGGCACACCGCCGAGCTCGTCGGCCTGTTGCCCGAGGGCTGGGGCGCACGGGAGAAGAACGAAGGCTCGCTGTGGGTGACGCTCACCGGCTCGGGCCTCTTCTCGACCCAGCTCATTCAGGTGAAGGGCACCTCGCTGGTGCACCGCTTCGACGTGGAGAAGCGCTTCGGCAGCGCGGTGTATGCCTCGGTGGCGTACCCCACCTCGTCGGGCCGCTGGGAAGAGCGCACCGTGCCCTTCCGCATCGTGCCGAGGGAGCGGGTGTTGCTCGTCACCGTCACGCCCCAACGCGAGGAGGCGGCGCCTCTCACCGAGCAGACGGTGGATCTCCGCGTCACCGATGCACTGGGCAACGGTGTCGCTTCGGAGGTCTCGGTCGACGTGGTGGACAAGGCCATCTACGCCCTGCAGGCCGAGTTCCGGCCCGGCATCCTCGACTTCTTCTACCCAGTGGGGCGGAACAACGTCACCACGTTCAGCTCCTCCGAGTTCCAGGGGCTGGGTTACGGCGACCGGCTGGCGCGCCTCCTGGGCCAGTTGCCCCACCAGGCCTTCGCCGCGGTGAAGCCGCCTCAGAAGCCTCAGCGCGAACAAGACACCGCCTACTGGAACCCTTCGGTGATGACGGACCGCGACGGGCGCGCCCGGGTCACCTTCAAGCTGCCGTCGAACCAGACGCTGTGGACCGTGACCGCTGTCGCCGCCGATGCCGCCGGGCGCTTCGGTGAGAGCACCGCCGAATTCGCCACCCGCGGGGTGCTGAACGTCGCCACCAGCTTGCCGCAGTTCCTCCGCCAGGGAGACGTCGCGCAGGGCTCGGTGCGAGCCTCGCTGGGCGCCAAGGCCAAGCGCGAGGGCACGCTCGAGGTGAAGGTGTCGCTCGGTGGCGCGCTGGTCGCCGGCGAGGCCTCCCAGGCGCTGGGGCTCAAGGCCAAAGACGAGCAGCTCGTGCCCATCACCTTGAAGGCTGGCGCGCCGGGTGAAGCGCTGGTGACGGTGAGTGGCACCGGCATCGGCGAGCCTCTGCGCGACACGCGGCGCTTCGACGTGGCGCCCGCGGCGGTGGAGGAGACGGTGACCGTGTCTCGACGGGGCAGCGGCTCGCTCACCCTCGAGCTCCCCAAGGGCGCGACGGTGGTGTCCTCGCGGCTCAGCGTGACGCCTTCGCTGCTCGGCGCGGCGATGGAGAACCTCCGCGAGCTGCTCGCGTACCCCTACGGCTGCGTGGAGCAGCTAGTGTCCACCACGGTGCCCAACTTGGCGGTGTACCGCACGCTGGAGAAGGCCAACGCCTTGACTCGCCTCGAGCCCGACGCCCAGGTGCTGATGGCCGAGGCGCGGAGTCGGGCGGTGCAGGGCACCCAGCGCATCCTCCAGGCGGCGGTGAAGGGTGGGGGTTTTGCCTGGTACAGCGGCTACAGCGAGCCCTCGGCGCCGATGACACTCGTCGCCCTCGACGGGCTCGCGTGGTCCATCGAGGCCGGGCTGTTGTCGAAGGACGACCCTCGCGTCGTCGAGGCCGCGGCCTGGCTCGAGAAGCAGGAGCTGCCCATGCCGCTCGCGGCCCAGCGGGTGTATGTGTTGTCGAAGCTCCAGGGCAAGAAGCAGGCGGCCAACGTACGCAACCTACTGGCCGGCAACGCTGGCATCGATGTGTATGGCTTTGCCGTCGCGGTGCTGGCAGCCGAGGAGGCGGGCGTCGACCAGGAGCCCGACGTGAAGGGGCGCCTGCAGGAGCTCGCCGTCCAGGCCAGCGCGGCCTCCTTCGCCCCGGCAGTCTGGCAGGGGAGCGAGTGGGCCTGGCGGTACCCGCTGAGGCGCGTCGGCTACACCGCCGTGCTGGGTCACGCGGGGAGCAAGGCCGAGGGGCTCGACGAGGCCAAGGCCCGGGCCCGTGCCCTCGAGCTGCTCAACGAGCCTGGCCTGTCTACCTTTGACCGCAGCACCGCGCTCCTCCACAGCCAGTGGCTCCTCGAGCGCGAGCTCAAGGACTTCAAGAAGAGCGCGCCTCCTTCGCTGGAGGCCGGCGGGGCACGTCTCGAGCCCTCGGCCGGGGCCTTCGTGGCCTCCATCCCCAGCGAGGTTCGGGAGGTGAAGGTGGGCGACACCGACGCGGCGACCACCTGGCGCGTCAGAGTGCGTACCCCGCTCGCCGAGGTGGAACCCAAGGCCAACGGCATGTCGCTCGGCCGCCGCTACTTCGCGCTCCGTGGCGACCAGCGGGTCGAGCTGGCCCGAGGTGATTCGGTGGTGCAGGGTGAAGACGTCTACGTGGAGCTCGAGGTGAGCGCCCACACCGCCGACCGCTCCAAGTGGTGGCACCAGTCGGCGTACTACGTCATCGAGGACGCCGTGCCGGCAGGCTTCACTGCCCTGCAGGAGGACAAGGCCTACCGGGGCGCTCCGCTCAGCTTGCCCTTGACGCATGAGAACCTGCGGCGCCGAGTGCTCTCGCCGCAGCGGGTGACGTGGCTGTTCGAGGAGCCGGCCTGGTGGAGCGACAGCCCTCGGGTCATCGGCTACGTGCTCCGGGCGCAGTTCGCCGGCACCTTCTCCGCGCCGCCCGCGCGGGTGGAGGACATGTACGCGGCGGACCTCTTCGCCAGGACGGCTCCGGCGACCCTGTCGGTGCGGCCCTCGGGCGCGGGTCGGTGATGTTCTGGAGACTCCTCGCGCTGTTGGCGGGGGCCACGCCACCGATGGTGACGTCGGGCGAGCTGGAGCCGCAGGGGCAGGTGAGGGCGGAGGCGTCGCTGGCGTGGGAGCGCTACGAGGCGATGTTCTTTCGCATTAGCCGGGTGCACGCCCGGTCGATGGCTGGGCCCATCGCCGTTCGCAAGGGCGAACTCCCCGGTGGGCACGGCGGGGCCAGCAGGCCTGGCGAGGTGTGGCTCCGGCAGGCGCGGCCCTTTGTCCTGAGCGACCGAGAGGTGGTCGCCCTGCGCCACGAGCTAGCGCACCAGTTCCTCTTCGCGGCGTGTCCCCAGGCGTCGGAGGACCGGCTCTTTCACGAGGCCTTCGCGCTCGGCGTGAGCGGCGAGCTCGCTGCGTGGACCGAGAATGAGTACGGCGGGCTGAGCTGGGCGGTGAAGGAGTTGTCTCGACAGGGCGCCGCCATCGACTCGAAGGACGGCCGGCGCGCTCTGGCCCGGCTCCTGGTCGAAGGGCTCACCGCCGACTCGGAGCTGCCCCACGCGCTGGTGGTGCCGCTCAAGCGCTGCGCCGACGGGACGCGCTGGGAGCCGCTCCAGCCCCAGTCCATCGCGGTCGTGCACGGAGACATCGGCGTCGACGCCACCGTCATTCTCCACCGAGTGTCGGGTGAGGTGCTGTCGAGCCAGGGCGACGTGGAGGCGCCGCTCCCCTACGGCTCCACCCTCAAGCCCTTCGTGGTGGCCGGGGCCACGGGCACGCCGCCGACGCTCCCACGACGCGGCACCGCCGAGTGGATGTGTGGCGAGGGCCTGCCGCCGACGCTCGCCGTGGGCAAGGCGCTGAGCCGCTCGTGCAATGGGTATTTCCTCGACTGGGCCGCCAGGATGCCGGAGGTCGCGAGCCTGGGCGCGTGGGGTCCCGTGGTCGCTCAAGCGGGGCTGGGCCGCGCGCCGACCGACATGGCCGAGGCCATTGGGTTGCGGTCGACCCTGAGCATCTCTCCGCTCGGCCTCGCCCGCGCCTACCGGGTGCTCGCCGCCGCTCGGCCCGATGTGTTGGCGATGATGCGCGACAACCCTCGCGATGGCACGCTGTCGGGGCTCGAGGTTTCACCGCGGCTCGAAGGGCTGGCGTTGAAGACGGGCACGGTGCGTGACGCCGAGTCACACCCCAGGTACGGGTGGATTGTCGCGGTGAGCGACACGCTGGTGGTGGTGATGGTGAAGAGCGGTCGCATGCCTCGCGCCTTCGCGCAGGAGCTCGGCCAGACCGTCGAGCGGGCGTCACGCCTCGGAGGGCAAGGCACCGCGAAGGTTCAGGTGTTCGGGCTCCTCGACCCGGCGCTGGTCGAGGCGCGGTGCGGGGGTGCGGCCTTCGTGCTGGTGGGCAACGGAGCCGAGACGACTCCGCAGTCGGTTCCGGCCAGCGGCTTTGGGCTTCAGCACGAGGCCGCGCGGGGGAGGCTCCTGTGTCTCCTCGGCCCGTTCAGGGTGAAGTTCCCCGGGGTGCGCATGGCCGAGGGCCGCGACTACGCCGGCGTGTTCACGTACTCGCCTCCGCCTCCGCTCAGGGGCTCCGAGGGCGCGCCGCTCCCTGAGAAGACTCGGAGGGCTCGCCAGGGCTCGGCGTTCATTTTCGAGACCAGCCGGGCGCTCTACGCAGCCGGGGTGGTGAGCGCCGAGGATTCGCTCATCGAGGGTGCGGCACGGGCGGCGTTGCTGAAGGTGGTCGACGCGAACGGGCAGAACTCCCGGCACGTTGGACGGCCGGTCTGCGACACCACGCACTGCCAGGTCTTCCTGGGGACCATCGCGCCTCGGCCCGGTGACCGAGCTGTGCTGGCGCGGCCGCTCGAGGTGACGGAGTGGCTCCTCTTCTCCCGTGGCGGCGAAGAGCCGTGGCGCGAGGAGCGGCCACTCGAGACCGTCGAGCGCGTGCTCCAAGGGCCCTTCTCGGCCCTCGAGGTGAGAGACGGGCAGGTCTTCGTGCGCCGGCTCCGGGAGCGGGACGAGGCCTTGTGGGAGGAGGGTGCGTCGTCGGGCTGCGAGGCGCTCCGGGGGCCGTTGAAGTTGCCGAGCTGCCCCACGGGTGTGCGCCGCGAGGGCTCGGCGGTGGTGTTCGAGGGCCGTGGCCGAGGGCATGGGCTGGGCCTCGACGTGGAGTGGGCGAAGGCGAGTGGGCTCGATACCGAGGAGCTTCTCCGGCGGGCGTACCCGACGTCGCTCCCATCGAGCTCGAAAGGCGGGGCATTCTGAGCGCAAGTGGTGGTGGTTGAGAAGCGCCTTGATGAGGGAAGGCAGGAGGGTTGCCCGCTCTCATGGGCGAACCCGACCAGCTCCTCGACCATGGGGCCAGGTGGGCGAGGGTCTCCAGCAATGTCACCAATGGTACCATTCGAGGGGTCGTCCTCGAGGCCGGGTCACTCCCCAGCCCTGTCATCACGGTGTACTGATTTGTACACCGTGATGACGCGCTCGGGGACCCATGCCCACCGCCCACCCTCAAGGCCGCTTCGTTGTCAGACGCCCGCGAGCGGAGAGGCGAAGGCGAGTGGGCTCGACACCGAGGAACTCCTCCGGCAGGGTACCCGGTGTCGCTCCCCTCCTCACCGCGGTCGTCGTGTCATCGATCTCCACGGCCGGTCGGCTCTCGACGAGCTGGTGCGTCAGGCGCAAGAATCGAAGTCGGGCCGGGCTCCCTCACCAGAAGCGCCACCATGGCCTTCTTCCCGCAGGGGCCGCAGGCGAGAGATGCGTGGAAGGCGGAGCGGCCACGGGTTCCGGCTGCGGCGCCTCGGCAGGCACCAGCGTGGCCATCCGTTCGACGACTGCGCGGAACTCGGCCTCTGAGAAGCGGGGCTCGCATGCGAGCTCGACCTCGAGGATCGTCCCGCCGCGCCTCGAGGCCCGCTGAGCGCGATGGGCAAAGTCACTGTCTTTCGGGCTCAGGAAGCGACGCCCAGCGCTCTCGAGTTCGTCGAACAGCACCTCGATGGCCGGGGTCGCGAGGTCGAGGCGCGCGCGGAACTCGTCGGCCTCACGCTCGTGGTGGAGCCGGCCGTGCTCGTACGATCCGTCGGGGTCCGGCGCCCACGAGATGCTGATGCCCGCGTCGAGCGTCACCACACAGCGGCTCAGCTCTCTTCCTGCGCGAGTGCTCCCGCTCATGGGGCTCGAGTCTACGCTTTCGCGCGACCATGCTGTGGGCCTGTTGATCGAAGCCCCTCGCGTCGTGTCGCAGAGACAGGGAATGCTGAGGCGGGTCCCTCCGCCGCGAGGCGTATACTCCGCGGAAATGGGACCTTACCACGAGCATCGCCGCATCGAGCCTGTGCGCCGCCTCTCCGCGGTCAGCAAGAACGAGGCGATGGAGATGACCGACGTGGAGCGCGAGCGGAGATTGGAGAAGGCCTGGGACGCCGAGGCCGCTGAGCTTCGCAAGGCGGGGCGCTCGTCCCCGCGGAAGTTCAGCGAGCTCGTTCCCAAACGCTGAGCACTTCGTCAGTGGTGACCGTGGCCCCCACCGCCGTGGCCGCCCCCGTGGAAGCCCCCACCGCGGTAGCCTCCTCCGCGGTAGCCTCCTCCGTAGCCGAAGCCGCCCCCGCGGTAGCCGCCACCGACCACATACGAGCGACCGTACCCGTACCCGTACCCTCGCAGGAACCCACCGCCCACGGGTCTGAACCAGGGCCGTGAATACCACGCGAAGTGGCTCAACCCCCACATGCCCCAGAAGGGCTGCGGACCCCAACCGTAGATCCACGGCGCCGTCACCCAGCTCCAGCCCGCCGTTGGGTAATACACATACATGTACGGGTCCCCGTACTGAGGAACGTAGGTGTATTTCTGCTCATACGGCATCCACACCCAACCGTACTGGCCCGTGTAGACCCACTGGCCTGGCGGGACTCCGCGAGGAGGTGCGGGCTGCGCCTGGGCCTGGTCAGGAGGCGCGGGGAGCTGCTCCGGGGCCGGGGCTGGTTCCGCGGTCGGGGCATTGGTTGCAGGCGTCGCGCTCGACGCGGTCGCTGCCGGGCTCGTAAGTGCCTGCGCTTTGGCTGGCGCGGCGGCCTTGGCCGGTGCCGCGGCGGGGCCGGCTTGCACCGACTCCTTGTTCGCTGTGGGCGAAGGCTCCTTGGTGCCGGTGGTCGCAGTGGGCGCGGTCGCAGTGCTGCCCTTCGGGGCCGTGGTGGAGGCCGGCGCTGGCGTCGAAGGAGTCGTGCCCGGGGTCGTCGCAGTCGCAGGGGTTGAGGCGGCCGGGGCTGCCGCGGTCCCATCCTTGACGGCCGTGGTCGAGGCTGGCGCCGCGGTCGACGGTGCGACGGCCGGAGCTGTCGCTGGAGTCGCCGCAGGCTGCTCCTTCACCGGAGCAGTTGACGGACTGGCTGGAGGCGGGTCGGCCCAGGCCACCTGAGCAACCGCCGCCAAAGGAATCAGAAATCGTGACACGCGCTTCATGTGCTTCTCCGTTCCCCCACACTGTGTCTCAACACCTGGGGGCGCGGGAAGTTGGCCCCCGACCAGCCCAAAGAGCTGGGTCCCTCCAAGTCCATGTAACTCCCAATGCTTTCGCAGGGGAAGGGAGGGCGATGTGGGCCAGCTCCAAGCGTTACATTGGGGCTCGAAACTTCGACCCGGAGGTCACCGTGGAGTCTCTGACACCCCAGCAGGTCAACGACTTCATCGGCGCCGAGCTTCCCTTCGCCACGGAGCTGGGCATCCACTGCGAGTCGCTCGGGGTCGACGTGGCGGTCTCCCGGTGGCACTTCTCCGAGCGCTGGCTTCGGCCGGTCAACTTCGTCTGCGGCCCGGTCATGATGGCGCTGGCCGATGTCTCGCTCTACTTCGCGCTGTTCACTCGAGGCGGGCTGTCGCCCCACGCGCTCACCAACGAGCTCAAGATGAACTTCCTCCGCCCAGCGGCTTCGCGAGTCGACGTGCTGGCCCGAGCTCGAGTGCTGAAACGTGGGCGACGAGTAGTCTACGGAGCAGTCGACCTCTGGGAGGACGGGGCGCCTGACCGCCTGGTGGCTCACGCGACCTCGAGCTACGTGATGCCAGACTGACGCGGATGCCGCGTGCGTTGCGTGGCGGCGGACCCAGCGGCATTCTCCTCACATGACCGACGAGGCCCTGTTGCTCACTGCCGCGCTCCTCCGGGAGCGTCGAGTTCTCACCGTGGGCCTGGTGGTGGGAGGAGCGCCGGTGCTGGGGCTGTTGCCGTTCGTCCTGACCGACGAGGCCACGCTCCTGGTGCATGGCTCGCGGCTCGCCCGGCACTCTCGGGCGCTCGCGGCCGGAGGCATGGCGGCGGTGCTGGTGCACGAGCCCGACGTCCCCGGCGTCGACCCGTTGCAGGTGCCGCGGCTGTCCCTCGAGGTCGAGACGAGCGTGCTGGAAAAGACCGGAGAGGCTTTTTCGCGAGGCCGCTCCGTCTACTTGGCCCGGTTCCCCGAGGGTGAGGTCACCTTCTCGCTGCCCGACTTCCAGCTCTTCGCATTGCGGGCGTGCTCGGGTCGGCTGGTGGCTGGGTTTGGGCGCGCGTGGGACGTGTCGCGAGAGGAGCTCCTTCGCGCCTGCGGGAACGGTGGTTGACCCAGGCGCGCCTCGCGACTACCTGGTTGCCATGAAGCCCTGGCGAATTCTCACCCGTGAGCTCCTCGTCGATCGCCGGTGGCTGCGCGTCTACCAGGAGCGAGCCGAGCTCTCGAACGGCCACATCATCGACGACTTCCACCTCGTGGAGACACCTCCGTGGGTCGCGGTAGTCGCCCTTACCATCGAGGGCGAGCTGGTCTTCGTCGACCAGTACCGGCGGGGCTTCGACGGCATCAGCCGGGAGCTTCCCGCGGGGGTCATCGAGCCCTCCGAGGCGCCCCTCGACGCCGCGCGCCGGGAGCTGCTCGAAGAGACCGGCCACGTCGCCGACGAGTGGCACGCGCTGGCCACCGTGGCCCCGGAGCCCTCACGCTCGACCTCGCGAGCGCACCTCTTCGTGGCCCGGGGAGCACACCGGGTCGGGGCCCAGAGTCTCGATGCCTCGGAAGAGCTGTCGGTGCACCTGGTGCCGGTGGCCGAGGCGCTCGATGCCCTCGAGCATGGGCTCGTCGTCCACGGGACCCACATCGGCGCGCTGCTCCTCGCCGAGCGCCGGGGGCTCCTCTCCTTGACATGACCTCGGCTGCGTCGACTCCGGTGCGCTGGGGTCATTCCCAGAGTCCTCGTCAAGGCCGGGGTGATCTGCCATCTTCGGGAGACAGCACCCAGGGGGCTCACGACATGGCTACCGATGGGTCTCATGATCTCCAGCTCGATGTCCTGACCCAAAGCTCTGCTCGACGAGGGGTCCTTCGCGCGACGCGGGCGTACGAAGTGCTGCTGTTCGTCTTCGGCGCGGCGTTGCCGTTGCCGGCCATCGGCTACGTGAGTGCCTTCCAGAGCCCCACGCTGTTGTTCATTGGGCATGCGTTTCACGAGGAGGTCATCACCGTCGCGGTGCTCCAGAGCCTCTTCGTGAGCTACGTGACCTGGCGCTGCTATGCGTCGTCCGGTGAGCCCCTGCTGCGATGGCTGACGCTGGCCTTCCTCGGCTTCGCGCTGGTCTACCTTCCGCACGGCGCGCTGACCCGGCTGAGCGGCCAGCACCTCCCGCTGTTTCTGCTGTACGGGCCGGTCTCACGGCTGGTGATGTCGCTGTTCCTCCTCTCAGGCCTCTTGGCGTACGGCAAACCGAGCCACCCCGTCGAGAAGCGAACCCAGTCGCGGTTCTGGCTCGGCTGGGTGCTGGGGTTCTTCGCGCTCGACGCCCTCGTCGCCTGGGTCGCGATGGGGCAGGTGCTTCCCTTTCAGCCCGTTCGAATCTCGATCGAGGTCGCCGCGGTGGCGGTGTACCTGGTCAGCATCGCGTTGATATTTCTGCGGAGGAGCACCTCGTGGATCATGGTCGTCTACGCCATCTCACTCGCCTATTTTGCCCAGAGCTCGCTGGCCTTCATTCTGAGCAAGCCGTGGAACCACATGTGGTGGTTGGCGCACTTTGTCTTCTTCTGCGGCTTCACAGTGCTGAGCTACGGCGTCATTCGGGCCTTCCACACGACGCGGGCCTTCTCGCTGGTGTTCAGCCAGGAGGAGACCACGCGCCAGCTCGCCGCCGCCAAGGCCTACGCCGAGGAGGTCGCAGGGCGGCTCAAGACGGCCAACGAGAACCTCGAGGTGCTCGCCGCGACCGACCCGTTGACTGGCCTCAGCAATCGACGGCACTTCATGGCCCAAAGTCAGATCGAGTTTTCCCGCGCGATCCGCGCTGGAACGCCGCTCACCGTGCTGGCCCTCGATTTGGATCACTTCAAGCGCATCAACGATGAGCACGGCCATCTGGTCGGCGACCAAGTGCTGAAGCGGTTCGCCGAGGTCGTGGCGAAGCACCTGCGTCCCACCGATGCCATTGGCCGAATGGGAGGCGAGGAGTTCATGATTCTGCTCTCAGAGACGAGCGGCCCGGAGGCGAGGGTCGTCGCCGAGCGGACCCGCGCCACGGTGGAGCACGAGTGCGTCGTCGACGCGGCTATCGCCGTGACGGTCAGCATCGGCCTGGCCGGGTGCCCCGTCGACGGGACGAGCCAGGACCAGGTGTTCTCCATCGCCGACCGGCGGCTGTACGAGGCGAAGAACCGGGGGCGCAACCAGGTCGTCGATGGCGGCTGAGCCCTGGCTTCAGGCCTGCGCCGAGTCGGGAGGTCGAGTCATCCACGCCGCGATGAAGAGGTCGATTTCTCCCCGCATGACGTCCTTGAGTCGAGGGGTGCCCTCGCCGGTGCGTGGGTCCTCCACCCGGGCTCCGCTGCCGAAGAAGTAGCGGCGCACGTCGTGGCCGCCGTCGCCTTGGGCGGCCATCACCGCCAAGGTGAGGGCCTTGAGCTCGTTGAGGCTCAAGGAGCCCGCCAGCGCCACCTCTCGTCCAGTGCGCTCGTCGCGGGCCGAGGCCTCGGCGCCCACCTTCTCGCTGAACCGTCCGGGCCGTCGGCGCACCTCTTTGCCCTCGAGGGACATGCCGTCGCCGACTTCGATGGGCGAGTGGGCCGGCTGAAACAGGCGCACGTAGGCGGTGACGCGATGGTGCTCATCGACCTTCCGGTGCACCCCGCGCTCACCTGACAAGAAGCCGTACACCCCGGTGCCATGGAGGTACAAGACGGCGCGCAGCGGCTCGAGGCCCTCGGCCACCACCCGCGCCTCGTAGCCCCGGCGATGGGCCCAGCCGAGGTACAGCGAGACGAGCTCTCGCACCCAGGCCTCGGCGGCCTCTCCGTCAGTGGCGGCGGCGACTTCGAGCCAGGCGTCGTCGACCTCGGCGCTCCCGGCGGCGGCCCGGGCCTCGGCCAGGCGCACCTCGCGGGCGGCCTCTTCCACCGCGCGCACGGCCTGAGCCAGAGCGGTCTCGTTGCGGGCCTCCTTGGCTCGCCTCCGGGCGGTGAGGCAGAGCTCGCGGACTCGGTCGAGGGCGCCAAGCCTCTCGTCGAGCTCGCGGTAGGCTCGAATGGTGGCCGCCGCGCGCTCTCCGTCGTCCCAGAAGGTGGGCGACTGGGTCTTGGTGAGCAGCTCGCGGCGCTGGGTCTCGAGTTGGGGCCGCTTGGCCGCGGTGGCGACCGACGCTGCTCGGCCGATGAGCCGCTCGGCCTCGGTGAGGAGCGACTTGGCGTCGAGCTTCTTGCGTTGCACCTGGGCGCCAGCGGCGGGGAGCTGGGCCTGGGCGGTGGGCGCCTTCTCTCGCTGAACCTTGGGCTCGGCGATGGCGTGCACCCGGCCGGCGTGGGCCACCACCTTCACGGGAGTGCCCAGCGGGAGCGGCTGGCGGGCGATTTCCACCGCCAGGGCGGCGGTCAAGGTCTTCTCGATTTCTCGCTGGAGGTAGCGGGCCCCATGCACGGGGGAATAGCCGCGCTCCACCAGCAGCTCCACCACCTCGGGGGCCACCTCGACGTCGAGGCCTCGGGCGCGAATGCCCTCGCGCTCCAGCACCCGGCCGACCTCGCGCTGGGCGATGCGGCGAATCTCGACCTTGCCCAGCGGCCGGAAGTGGCAGAGGGCGTCGAAGCGATTCAAGAACTCGGGCCTGAAGGTGGCGGCGATGCGCCGGTCGATCTCCTCGACCAGCTCGCCGTCGCTCTTGCGGGCGGCGAAGCCGATGGCACCCTCGCGGTACACCTCGGAGCCGATGTTCGACGTGCACACGATGAGGGAGTTGTTGCAGGCGACGGTCTCGCCGGCGGCGTTGATGAGCTGCCCCTCGTCGAACAGCTGGAGGAAGCGGTCGTGGCACTTGCCGTTGGCCTTCTCGAACTCGTCGAGGAGGAGCACGGTGAAGACGTGGCCGTCGAGCAGCCGCGACAGCTCTCCGCGCCGGGCCGTCACGGTCTGGGCCCAGGGGCTGCCGAACAGCACGTG
>PMBV01000036.1 GCA_003153055.1 Myxococcales bacterium | reverse complement strand
CGCAAGAAGTCGCTCAAGCTGTGGACCCTGGCGTTGGCCCTCGGCGGCTTCGTGTTGACCATCATCGGCACGTTCATGACCCGCTCCGGGGTGTTCAACTCGGTGCACAGCTTCACCCAGTCGGCGATCGGCCCCACCTTCCTGGTCTTCATCGCGGCGGTGCTGGTGTTCAGCGTGGTGCTCCTGGCCTCCCGCGGGCACCTCCTGGTCGCCGAGACCCACCTCGAAACGGTGGTCTCTCGCGAGGGCAGCATGCTGCTCAACAACCTCGTCTTCGCCGCCCTCACCTTCGTGGTGCTGCTCGGCACCGTCTACCCGTTGGCCACCGAGGCCCTGTTCGCCAAGAAGATCACCGTGGGCGAGCCCTACTTCAACCAGATGGCCCTGCCCCTCGGCCTGGCGATGCTGTTCCTCATGGGCGTGGGCCCGATGCTGCCCTGGGGCGTCGCCGACACGAAGGTGCTCCGCTCGCAGGCGATGATCCCCGCCGTCGCCGGCCTCGTCGTGGTCGGCCTCTGCGTCGCCGCGGGCTACCGCGGTTTCATGCCCCTGCTCGCCTTCGGTCTCGCCGGCTTCGCCACCACCACCACCTTGCGCGAGCTGTTGCTCCCCGCCCGGCAGCGCATGGCCGAGCAGAAAGAAGACCTGATGACAGCGGTCTTCCGGAGCGCCACCCGGGCCCGGCGCCGGTTCGGCGGGTACGTGGTACACCTGGGCATCGTGGCCATCGTGGTCGCGATCGCGGCCTCGAGCGCCTACAAGGTGCACGTCACCGGCACCTTGAAGCGCGGTGAGAAGCTGACCTTGAACCAAGACTACGCGGTGCGCTTCGACGGTCTCGAGAACGGCCGTGAGCCCAACCGCGAGTGGATCGCGGCGAACGTCACCGTGCTGGGCCCCAACGGAGCCGAGTCGGTGCACCACGGTCTCGACGGCCCGCGGATGAACTACTACGAGCGCAGCAACGACCCCATCGGCTCACCCCTGGTGAACGCGAGGGTGTTCCGTGACGTCTACGTGTCGGTCCTCGCCTTCGACTCGAAGTCCGGCTCGGCCAGCTTCAACGCGTGGCTGTTCCCCCTCGTCGGGTGGATCTGGTACGCCATTCCCATCCTCGTGCTCGGCACCCTCATCGCCCTGTGGCCGCAACGCAAAGAGAAGGCCTCCGAGAGCGAAGCCTCGCCCGATCGGGCCGTCGCCCAGGGGTCCTGACCGACATGAAGCGACAACTCGCCGTCGCGGGCTCCCTCGCGATCATCATCTTCGTCGTCTACGTCATGGCGAAGGGCTTCGGTACCAACCCTCACGAGGTCCCCTTCCTCCTCGCGGGCAAGAAGGCGCCCAACTTCACCATCAAGCGCCTCGACAACGACACCAAGGTGTCACTGTCGGACTTCGCCGGCCGCCCCATCGTCATCAACTTCTGGGCGACCTGGTGCGGGCCCTGCAAGCTGGAGCACCCGGTGCTCGACTGGGCGGCCAAGCAGTACGCCGACCGCGCCGTCTTCCTCGGCGTCGTCTTCGAGGACACCGAAGAGAACACCAAGCGCTTCTTGGCCGAGAACGGGTGGAGCTTCGTTCAGCTGTACGATCCCAAGTCCACCGTGGCCGTCGACTACGGCGTGTCTGGCGTGCCCGAGACCTACTTCATCGACAAGCAGGGGATCATCGTGGGCAAGTACGCCTTCCCCTTCACCGACCCACGCGAGTTCACCACCCGCCTGGCGCAGATCACTCGTTAGGTCCCCATGATCCTCCGAACGCTCGTCTTGAGTCTCGCCCTGGCCCAGGAGGGGTACGCTCCGCCCAGGCCGGTCGGCGACCTGCTCGACGGCCAGCGGGAACTGCGAGTCCAGAAGCTGGGCAAGCAGCTCCGTTGCGCCGTGTGCCAGGGCGTGTCCATCGCCGATTCTCCAGCCTCCATGGCGCGAGCTCAGCTCGACAAGGTCCGCGAGCTGGTCGTCGAGGGGAGGAGCGACGACGAGATCTACGACTATTTCGTCGATCGCTATGGAGAGTGGGCCCTGATGGAGCCGAGGAAATCCGGCGTCACGTTGGGCCTGTGGTTGTTTCCCATTCTCCTGTTGGTGAGTGGGCTCATCATCATCGTGAGCTCGGCCCGCAAGGGCGCCTCAGGCCTCCCCACCGAGCTCCCGGCACCGGCGGCGGTGAAGGAGCCCGAAGCTGGCTCGGCCCCCCCTGACGACCCCTTCCTGGCGCAAGTGCGCGCGGACCTCGAGAAATGAACCCCACCCAGACCGACTGGCTGCCCGGGATCCTCATGTTGGCGGCGGGAGCCATCGCCGCCCTCGCCTATGTCTTCGGGGCCAAGAAGCCCGCCGCGGAGGCACCCAACTCCGGACCCACCGACGACCTGGAGGCCCGCTACAACGCCAAGGTCGCCCAGCTCCGCGAGCACCAGGCCAACAAACACCTCCAGACCGCCGCCGAGTGGAAAACCGTGCGCGCCCGCCTCGAGGGGGAAGCCGCCGCCGTCCTGAAAGAACGCGACGGCGTCAAGCACGAGAAGGTCAAGGCCGCCGGTCGCGCCGAGCGAAAGGCCGCCGCCCAGGCGAGAGACAACGGCTTCGCCCAGAAGCACCCGACCTTGACCGGAGCCGTCATCGGCGGAGTGGTGGTGGGCTTCTTCGTGCTCCTCGCCTTCAACCTCACCCAATCGACCTCGAGCAAGAAGGGAGGCGGACCGATGCAGGCCTCCGCCGGCTCCGAGATGCCCGGTGAGGAACAACCCGAACAAGAAGACCCTCGCCTCGTCGCGCTGGGTCAGCGGGTTCAGGCCAACCCCGAAGACCCCGAGGCCGTCGGCGACCTGGCGATGTACCTGGTGCGCCGGCAAGCCTTCGACGACGCCAGGCCGCTCATCGACCGGGTGACGCACCTCGACCCCTTCGCGGTGAAGGGCCGAGTCGCCCGGGCCGTGATGCTCGCCGTGAATGGCGACGCCAAGAGCTCCCAAGACGAGCTGGAGCACCTGTCGGCCTACTACCCCGAAGCTTACGACGGCCGAATGTTCGCTGGGCTCATCTCGATGGAGGTCAACGAGCTGCCCCGGGCGCTCAGGAACCTCGAGGCCTACGTCGGTACGGCCCCCGCGTCCGAGCAACCGCCGATGATGCAGAACCTGATCCGGCAGATCAAAGGTCAGCTGGCGGCTCCCCCGAAGTGAGCGGCAGAGCGACCGGCGAGACCTCAGACCCCAACGAGCCGGAAACACTCACCAATCTACTGACCCCTTCCGCCGACGGAGGCTCCTGAGGTACAGGGCCGGCGTGATGTTCGACGAGCCCATCCCGCTGCGCACGTCGCGCTTCCACGTCCACTCGGACGACCCGACGTTTCACGTGGCATGGAGAGGCGGCGGCCGCTTCGAGCTGACGGGCGAGGTCAGCACCGAGCCTTCTGCTGATCTCGACGTGAAGACGCCCACTGACACGTTCGAGGTGGCCTTGGCCCGCAGGAGCCGGCCCGAGCACGCAGTGGCGCTGCTTCGCCGGGTGCTCCCCCGGAGCGTCGTGATGACGCACGAGCAGACGCACGACGGGGTCGAGGTGGTCCTCCTCGACGCGATGGTCCCGGCCGCGATGCCGCCTCGGCTCCGCATCTTCGCCACCGATCTCGTGCAGCGGGTGCGTCAGCTCGCCGACAACGAGGTCGAGTTCCTCGGAGCCACTGGCGGCGACAGCCAGCTCACTATTTTGTGCGATTCACGCCGGGTCACCATCTCGGTGCCGGGCGGATCCTCGGCCCAGGCAACGGCGGTGCGCGTCGGGGCATCGATGCCCCACGGCTTTCGCGCCCTGGTCGACGGCCCCGTGGTCAGCGTCTGGAAGAACGCCGACTTCTTTTCCCGCGTCGCGTAGAAACCGTGCGAGGTTCATGAGCGAGTATTCCTTCGAGCTCGAGGTCGCCGCGAGGGCAGCCCGCGAGGCTGGCCGGCTCATTCTCGAGGTCTACGCCAAGCCCTTCGCGGTGGTTGAGAAAGACGGCGGCCAAGGCCCGGTCACCGAGGCCGACTCGAGGGCCAACGAGCTCATCGTCGAGGCGCTCCGAAAGGAGTTCCCCTCCGACAGCATCATCGCCGAGGAGTCGTACCGCCGCGACGAGACGACCTCGACCCGGCGGTGGTTCGTCGACCCCCTCGACGGCACCAAGGAGTTCGTCGAGCGGAACGGCATGTTCGCAGTGCACATTGGCCTGGCGGTCGAGGGCCACCCGGTGGCTGGCGTCGTCTTCGCCCCGGTGTCGGGCAAGCTCTACGAGGGCGCCCCCCAGAGCGGTTGCTGGCTGACGCACCAGGGGCAGCGAAGGCGCCTCGAGGTGCCTCGGAACCGCGACGTTCGAACGCTGCACCTCCTGGTGTCGCGAGCCCACCCCTCTGCGCGAACCAAGGACCTCATGGGCCGCCTGGGCATCACCAAGGTGACCGAGCAGGGCTCGGTGGGCCTCAAGGTGGGGCTCATCGCCGAGGGCGCCGCCGACCTCTACCTCCACCTGAGCCCCCGCAGCTCCCGGTGGGACACCTGCGCCCCAGAGGCCTTGCTGCGCGCCGCGGGTGGGGCCCTCACCGACGCCACCGGGGTGCCCTACGTCTACGACGGCGTGGAGCTCGCCAACGCCCGGGGCATCATCGCGTGCTCGCCGCCGGTGCTCGAGGCGGTGCTCCCCATCGTGGCCACGCTGGCCTGAGGCGGGCTTCCGAATTTAGCGGGCCGCGCGCGCCACCGCCTCGGTCACGAGCTCCTCGATGCGCCCGAGCGCCGTCTCCAGCACGGCCATCGACGGCCCGAAGCTGAAGCGCACGTGTTGGCGGTACCTCGAGGCCCGCGAGCTGCGCCGCTTGCCCGGGTTCACNNAAGAAGCCCATGCCGTCGTTGAGCGGTGGTGGCAGCTGATCGATGCGCCCCCAGACGTAGAACGTGCCATCGGGAGCGCGATCGACCCTCACCCCGAGCCGCTGGAGACCCGAGAGCAGCCGATCGCGTTTCTCGCGGAAGCTCTTGTGAATGGCCATCGTCTCCTGCACCACCACCGCTTCGTCCAGGAGCGGCACGGCGGCCCGCTGGAGTGGCTTGCTGCCCCCTCCATCGAGGAAGCTCCCCGCAGAGGCCACCGCGTCGATGACGCTCTTGGGTCCCACCGTCCACGTCGTTCGCCAGCCGGGATACCGCCAGTTCTTGGTCAACCCGTCGAACAGCACGATGGGGTCTCGGTTGACGTCCTCGACGTAGCGCGCCGCGCTCTCCACCGGCAGCCGCCCCGGGGCCGTGTTCCAAATGTAGTGTGAGTAGAACTCGTCGATGAGGAGCACGCACTCGAGCTCCCGCGACACCGAGACCCAGCGCTCGAGCTCCTCGCCTTGCACCGACTTGCCCGTCGGGTTGCAGGGGTTCGACATCAGGAGCGCCGAGAGCCCCCGCCCGAGAATCTCCCTGCGGAGATCCTCGTGGGTGAAGGCGTAGCCCCGGTCGGCTTCGAGCAGAATGGGAATGGGCGTGAAGGCCTTGAAGATGTCNNGTCGAGCAGCTCCTCGTAGGCGGTGTAGTCGGGGAGGAAGTGGCCCAGGTTGATCTGCCCCAGCGCCGCGGCGGCGCGGGTGAGCGCGGCCCGCCCCCCTCCCGACACCGACACGTTCTCGGCGGTGTACAGAGACGCCTTCCCCTTGCGATACAGGCGGTTGTAGAGCCCGGCGATGGCCTCGCGCAGCTCGAGCAGCCCGGGCACCGGCGCGTATTCCTGGTCGTCGACGTCGATGTCCAGATGGTGCACTCGGGCCGGCCCGCCGGGGATCTCGCCGGTCTCGGGCTGCCCCTGCCCCAGGTTGCACCAATCGGGCGAGCGGGGCGTGAAGCCGAGTCGGCTGGCCTCCGCGGTGACGTAGATGACGCCGGTGCGAGGCACCGCGCGAAATGCATGAATGTGCTCGTCGCTCACGGGTCGAAGCTCCTCGGTCGATGGCCATACCCTCGACGCTGGCCCGGCGTCCAATTCGCTGGCGACGGGGGCTCGCCCGGGTGGGGGAGCACGACGAATGTAGACCTCCCGGGCCATTCGCCCCACAATCGGGCACATGATTGGCCTCGCCGGTGACTTCGCGACCATGCCACTCCGAGACCTCGTCGTTTACCTGGGCAACCGCCAGGCGAGCGGCAAGCTCGCCCTCGAGCGCGAGGGGGTGCGGAAGGTCGTGCTCCTCGAGCAAGGCGCGGTGATCAACGCCTCCTCGAACGTACCGCGGGAGTACTTGGGCCAGTTCCTCATCAACCTGGGCCACATCACCGAGGAGCAGTTCGAGCGGGCCTACGCCACCCAGAAGGAGACCAAGGTCTTCCTCGGGAGGATCCTGGTGATGATCGGCCTGGTCAGCGAAGAGACCCTCGCCGCGGCGCTCATGCTGAAGTTCCGCGAGACGGTGCTGGACGCTTTCGAGTGGGCCGAGGGCACCTTCGTCTATGAGCCGGTGACCCCGGCGCAGCCCGACGGCATCGAGGTGCGGCTCCCCCTCATCGACCTGCACAAGGAGAGCGAATTCCGAGTACAGGCCTGGGAGCAGATCCGCGCGGCCTTCCCTCGCGGCGACCTCACGCTCGTCTTGCGGCGTGACCAACTCGCCGAGCCAGCCCGCCCAGGGAGCATCGACGAGAAGATCTTCCAGCTCATCGAGCAGGGGCAGTCGCTCGACGAGATGGCCCTGGGGCTCCACGCCACCGACTTCTTTCTCTACAACCGGCTCTACGCCTTTCACCGCCTGGGCGCGCTGCAGCTCGGCGCCCCCAAGGAGGTGGAGGTCGAAATCGAGGTCGACCTCGGGCTGGGCGACAGCCCTACCGCTGAGCAGGTTCTCGACAACGCCCGGGCCTTCTTCGCCCAGGGCAACCTGCGAGACGCCTACTCGCTGGCCCGGCGCTCGAACCAGATGACCGCCACCCTCGACGCGGCGCTGCTCCTCAAGCAGGTCGAGGTGGCCTGGCTCCCTCAGCTCAAGACCGACCTCCTGGCCAAGCCGCGAGTGCCATACATCGTGCTGGAGCCCGAGGCCCTTGCCCGGCTCCCGCTGGCCGCCCCGGAGCGCTACCTCCTCTCGCGGGTCGACGGGAAGCGAGACGTGGGGACGATCATTCGCGTCGCGCCGCTGAAGGAGTTCGAGGCCCTCGCGTTCTTCGACCGATTCTCTCGGCAGAAGTGGGTGCGCTTCAACTGACCTGGGCGAGGGGCGAAGCAAAGAGCGACAACTTGGTTGTCGCGCTCAGAGGCCAATTTGCGACAACCTGGTTGTCGCCCCGAAGAGAGGGCATCCCCAGGTCGCCGCGTTCTCCGAGCAGGCGGACGGTTCGGGCATGCCTTGAGGTGCGAGGGTGGGTCCGGTGCGCACCGACCGAGGCGGTCTGGCCAGCCCCTCGACCCGAGACCGCGGTGAGCACATGTGAAGGGCCACGAGCACGGCCCTGCACCACACGACCGACCGGCAGCACCAGGTCCGTGGCTGGCTGGGGTGAGGGCCAAATGGAAGAGCACCTTCCATTCGCGACACGGTCGACGGCAAGGGGAGATGATGGGATCGTACTGCACGCATCCTCGGGGCACCGGACTCATCCCTGGGCTCCCTGCCTGGCCAGGTCACGACACCCAGGCCCAACGCCCCGTCGGAGCCCTCATACAACGACGCTCCGCGGAACCCAGTGGGCTTCGCGGAGCGAGGATGCATTGCCGGTCGCTCCCCCCCGAACACTCCGGGAGGAGCGAGGTGTATCCCGCCTACTTCTTCGCCTTGCCCGGCTTCGCGGCGCCCTGCTCTCCCTTGGCCAAGATGGCGTGGGCCGCGGCGAGGCGCGCCACCGGCACCCGGAACGGGCTGCATGACACGTAGTCGAGGCCGAGGCGCTCGCACAGCGCGATGCTCTTCGGGTCTCCGCCGTGCTCACCGCAGATGCCGACATCGAGGGTCGGGCGAGTCTTTCGCCCCAGCTCGACGCCGATCTCCATCACCCGGCCGACGCCGCGCTCGTCGAGCGAGGCGAACGGGTTCTCAGGCAAGATGCCCTTCACCAGGTACTCCGAGAGGAAGCCCGTCTCGGCGTCGTCGCGGGAGATGCCGAAGGTCGTCTGCGTCAGGTCGTTGGTCCCGAACGAGAAGAACTCGGCGTACTCGGCGATCTGGTCGGCGGTGATCGCCGCCCGGGGGATCTCGATCATCGTGCCGAACTTGTATTTGATCTTTACCTTCTGCTCCGCCATCACCTGCTTGGCGACGGCCTCGAGCATGGTCTGCTCGACCTTCAGCTCGTTCACATGGGCGATGAGGGGGATCATGATCTTCGGGAAGACCTTGATCTTGTCCTTGGCGCAGGCACAGGCCGCCTCGAAGATCGCGCGCACCTGCATCTTCACCAGGTTGGGCATGTGAATGCCCAGCCGCACGCCGCGGAGCCCGAGCATCGGGTTCTGCTCCCGCAGGGCCTCCACCGCGTCGAGCATGGTCTTCTTGCCCGCCAGCTCCTTCTCGAGGGCGGCCACGGTGCCGTCCTTGAGCTTGATGCGCGTCTCGAGCTCAGTCACCTCGCGGGCCAGCTCGTCGTGCGCCGGGAGGAACTCGTGCAGCGGCGGATCGATGAGGCGGATCGTCACCGGCAACCCGTCCATCGCGCGGAACAGCCCGTCGAAGTCGCTGCGCTGCATGGGCAAGAGGAGCGCCAACGCCTCGTCGCGAACCTCGTCGGTCTTGGCCAAGATGAGCTTCTGCACCGTCGGGAGTCGATCGGTCTCGAAGAACATGTGCTCGGTTCGGCACAGGCCAATACCCTCGGCCCCCATGCTGCGGGCGCGCTCGGCATCGCGGGGGTAATCGGCGTTGGCCCAGACGCCCAACCGGCGGACGCCGTCGGCCCACTTGAGCAGCTCGATGAGCGCCGGGTCTTCGAGGCTCGGTTGAATGAGGTCGACCTTGCCGGCGAACACCTCACCCGTCGTTCCGTCGAGGGAGACGAACTCGCCCTCCTTGAGGCTCGTTTTCGTCTTGGCCATGGTGGCGACCCGCTTCTCGACGTCGACCTCGAGCTCGCTGATGCCCACCACCGCCGGCTTGCCGAACTGCCGGGCCACCAGCGCCGCGTGGCTGGTGCGGCCGCCGCGGCTGGTCAGCACGCCCTTCGAGGCCAGCATCCCGTGCACGTCGTCGGGCTTGGTCTCGGGGCGAATCATGATGACGTCTTTCTTCCCCTCGGCCATCGTCACCGCCACGTCGGCGTCGAAGGCCAGCACGCCCACCGCGGCGCCCGGTGACACGTTGAGGCCCTTGGCAATGAGCCGCCCCTCGGCCTTGGCCTGGGCGATCGCCTTCGGGTCGAACTGCGGGTGGAGGAAGAAGTCCACCTGCTCGGGGCTGACGCGCTTCACCGCCTCTTCACGGCTGATGCGCTTCTCTTTGCACAGGTCGACGGCGATCTTCACCGCGGCCCGGGCCGCCCGCTTGGCGTCACGGGTCTGGAGCATCCACAGCTTGCCGCTCTCGACCGTGAACTCGATGTCTTGCACGTCGCGGTAGTGCTTCTCGAGCAGCTTGGCGATGCGGGACAGCTCGGCGAAAGCCTTGGGCATGTCCTGCTCGAGCTTCTCGATGGGCTCGGTTTCGCGAATGCCGGCCACCACGTCTTCGCCCTGCGCGTTGAGCAGGTAGTCGCCCTCGAGCTGGTTCTCGCCGGTGGAGACGTTGCGGGTCGTCGCCACGCCGGTGGCGCAGCCCTTTCCGAGGTTGCCGAACACCATCGCCACGATGTTCACCGCGGTGCCGAGGTCATCGGGAATGTTCGCGGCCTTGCGGTAGTCCTTGGCCCGCTTGCCGTCCCACGACTTGAAGACCGCCTCGGTGGCCAGCTTGAGCTGCTCGATGGGCTCGTTGGGAAACTCGGTGCCAGTCTTCTTCCGCACGATCTCCTTGAACTGCGCGGTGACCGCCTTCAGCTCGTCGGGAGGGAGATCGGCGTCATTGGTGACGCCTCGCTTGTGCCGCGCTGCCTCGAGGACCTCTTCGAACGGCTCGTCGGCTACGCCCATCACCACGCTGCCGAACATCTGCACCAGGCGTCGGTAGGCGTCCCATGCGAAGCGCGGGTCTTGGGTCAGCGCTGCCAGACCCTCCGCCGTCTTGTCATTGAGACCGATGTTGAGCACCGTGTCCATNNATCATGCCGGGCATCGAGAACTTCGCCCCTGACCGGCACGACACCAGCAGCGGGTTCTTCGGGTCGCCGAACTTCTTACCGGTGGTGGCCTCGAGCACAGCCAGGGCCTTGAGCTCCTCTTCCCAGGCGCCCTTGGGGAAGCCGCCCACTCGGAGGAACTCTCGGCACGCCTCGGTCGTCACCGTGAAGCCGGGAGGAACGGGAAGGCCGATACGCGTCATCTCGGCCAGGTTTGCGCCTTTGCCACCCAGCAGGGCCTTGACGTCGTCCCAGCGCTTCGCCTTTTTCTCGACGGCGGCGAGCTCTGTAAATTTGTACACCCACTTCGAAGTCGCCTTGCCACCCTTGGACTTGGCTACGCCAAGCCGGCTGGAAGTTGATTCTGTCTTCACTCGCTTGGAGTTGATCATCGCCATGCGGCGCAAATCTGCAAAAATCGTGTGCAATCGAACCCTGGGGAACGGAGCACCCGGGTACGCAAATACTGCGTTGGAAGCACTGCGGCAAGGACTCCGTGCGCGTCGGATGCGGGGGTATCCGCTCGCATTTTTCCCTTGTCGCGCAACGGCTGCTGGCAGCCCGACCTCGTAGAAACCTGGCTGATACCCAGATTTTCAATGATTTACAGATGCTTTGACACCCGCATCAGAAGAACGAGGCATCGCCAGCCGGAGCGCCTCGGCACCGAGCCAGCCAGCGCGAATTTTCCACGCCGGGTCGTTGACGACCACCGCGGCGACGGCGACCCGGGGGTCACCGCGGGGGGCGAAGCCGATGAACCACGAGTAGTCACGAAAGACCGGCCTCTTGTCGGCCAGTGACCCAGTCTTTCCCACAGCATCAAAGTGGTAACGAGGCTGAGAGAAGAAGTGGTGGGCGGTGCCTTCGGTGACGGTCAACGCGAGCATCTCGACCAAGGCGTCGGCCTGTGCGGGCTCGAGCACCGGGTCGACCAGGCGCCCGCCGACGTCCTTCTCGAACAGCACGGGCCAGCGCCACACTCCACGGTTGGCGGCCACCGAGACCATGGCCGCGGCGTGGAGCGGTGAGAGGTAGACGTCACCGAAGCCCGCACCGGTGGAGGCCAGTTCGCTCGTCTCGGAAGGAATCGCGGCCGGCGAGGAGTCAGTGGGCACCGAAAAAGGGAAGGCCGAGTTGAACTTGTAGGCCTTGGCGAAGCGCGCCAACCGATCGGGGTCGAGGTAGCGGGCGGTCAGCTTGGCGAAGACGACGTTCACCGAGCGACCCAGGGCCTCTTCGAGCGTGAGGCAACGGGAATCGGCCAGGGAGTCCTCCAGCAGCTCATCGGAGACCCTCCTCTTCCCCCCGTGGAAGCAGGACGTCTCAAGAGGGCTGACGCCAGCGTCGAGCAGGGCCGACGCGGTGACGATCTTGAACAGGCTCGCGGCGGGAAAGAGCGCTCGGGTGCACAGCCCGTTGAGCTCGGGGGCGGCCTCGGAGTGCTCGGCCATGGCGAGCACCCGGCCAGTGGCGGGCTCGAGGACGACGACGGCGGCCCATGGCGTCTGGTAGCTGACGAGAATCTCGGTGAGCTGCCGCTGGAGCACCGGATCGATGGTGAGCCGGTCACCTCCAAGCGTCAGGTGGCCGTCGGGCCCGAGGACCGCGTGAGAGAGCACGTCCTTCTCTTTGGGGAGCGGCTTGGCGGTCGCCAGCGGCGGCGCTTGCTCCCGGTGCGGAATCTCTTGGGGCGACTCGTCGAGCTCGCCCTGGTCGACGGTCGCGGCGAGGGAGGCGAGAACGAGGGAGAGGAGCCTCATGGAGGGCCAACTTTGTCCTGACGTGGGTGGGGCGATGCAAGTAGGGTGACGAGACCGTGGAGGAATATTCTGAAATCGGGGCGATTTGGCGAGGTGAGCTCGGGCGTGCACTTCGCAGCGGCTGGGCTACGGCGTTGGTGGTGCTGTTCTTGTTCGGCGAGGGGCTCCTGCTGACGGTGGTGGGCTTCATCACCGGGGGCGCGGGCCAGATGACCGGAGGCGGTGGCGATCCGGTGGCGCAGAAGAAGAGCCTCCTGATGATGTTCACCAACAACTCGGAGGCGACCATCGACGCGATCGCCCGGCTCCCGTCGGTGCTCCTGGTCGCGTTCTCGGCCACCACGCTCTTCCTGCCGCTGCTCATCGCGCTCATGGGCTTCGACCAACTCGCCGGGGAGGTCGGCCCCAAGTCCATGCGGTACCTCATCGTGCGGGTCCGGCGCACCAGCATCGTCTTGGGCAAGTACCTGAACCAGGCGACCGTGCTGGCGGGCATCTTGGTCCTGGCGGTGGTGGCGATGATGGGCACCGCCAAGCACCTCAACCCCGACTTCTCGTGGGCCGACACGGCCAGCTGGGGGCTCAAGCTCACCATCGCCATGCTGGTCATCGGGGTGACCTACGCGGCCTTGACGACCTTGTGCAGCGCGGTGGCAGCGAGCGGCGCCCTGGCGCTCTTCGTCAACATCATCGCGTTGTTCGTCTTCTGGTTCGTGAGCGTGCTGGGCAACCGGGTCTTGCTCCCCGGCACCCAGGCCGTGGGCCTCGACGCCATGAAGGAACAGTCGGTGCTCGGGTACATTCGCTACCTCGTTCCCTCGGAGTTCGAGCACCACCTGCTCAGCCCCGACCCGCTCGAGTACGGCACCGGCGTGGTCGCCTACCTCGGGTTCGCCCTCGTCTTCTTGGGGCTCGCCAAGCTGGCGCTGGCCCGGAGGGACCTCTAGATGACCGCCGCCATCGAGCTCAGGGGCGTGACCAAGCGCTTCGCCACCAAGGTCGCCGTCGACGACGTCTCCTTCGAGGTGCGCGAGGGCGACTGCTGTGGCCTCATCGGCCCCAACGGAGCCGGCAAGACGACGACGTTCTCGATGCTGTGCGGGTTCCTCAAGCCGACCCACGGGCACCTGAGCGTCTTGGGCGTCGACCCGTTCGAACCGGGCGCGCTCAAGCAGAAGGTCGGCGTGCTGCCACAAGACGCGCTGTTGCCCGCCAGCTGGCCGGTGGGCACGCTCCTCACCTACTACGGGCGACTCTCTGGGCTGGAAGACGCCGAGGGCGAGGCCAAACGAGCGCTCGAGCGCGTGCAGCTCCCCGAGACGTGGAAGGTGCGGGCAGGCACGTTGTCGCACGGAATGACCAAGCGGGTGGCGATGGCTCAGGCGCTCATGGGGTCGCCCCCGGTCATCTTGCTCGACGAGCCCACCGCCGGCCTCGACCCGAAGATCGCCGCCTCGGTGAGAAACATCATTCGCGAGCTCAAGCGCAAGCACACGGTGGTGGTGTCGAGCCACAACATGCAGGAGCTCGAAGAGTTGTGCGACGCCACCGCGATCCTCGACAAGGGGCGCCTGGTCAGTGCCGCGACGATGGCGGAGATCACCGGCGCGACCGCCGAGTTCCGGGTGCAGATCGCCCGCGGAGCGGTGCCGCTCGACGAGGTCAAAGCCCTCTCGGGTTGCCGCGACGCGCGCCTCGAGGGCCCCAACGTGCTCTGCGTCAGCTTCGAGGGCCAGGCCATGCAGCCCGAAGAAATCATCACCAGCACCGTGGCCCTGCTCGCCCAGCGCAATGTGCTCATCCTCGGCGTCTGGCGAGGCAAGCGGCTCGAAGAGAAGGTGCTCCAGCTCACCTGACCGGCGGCCCGTGAGCTCAGGGCTACTCCACGTAGAACAATGGCTCGCGCGACGAGACGAAGGTGTTGATCGCGTCGACCGCTGGCACGTCGAGTGTCTTGAACTGGATCCCCAGGCCGGGGAACGCGTCGGGGTGTTGATCGTTCACCTCTCGCACCCACCGCACCACGCCCTGGGCGGTGATGCGTTCACCCGACGGCAAGCTGAAGGAGAGGTCGACCTGTGTCCCGATGGGTAGGAAGTTGACCGTCGCCACGAAGATGCCTCCGTCGGAGATGTTCGACGAGAAGCCATTGAAGAAGTTGTTGTCCGAGTGCAGGTCGATGGCGGCCTGCATCTTGACCCGCGGCGAGTGGCGCTCGATGCGCGAGTCGAGCATGCCTTTGGGCGGGGGCGGTGGCATCGGCACCGGCGATGGAATGGCCGGAAGCGGCGGCTCACCTTCGGCCGACTTCGCCTCGAGCTGACGGGCCCGCCTGGCCATGGAGCTGAGCTTCTTGACCAGGCGCTCGTCGGTCTGCACCTGGCCCGACAGGGCGTTGAGCTGGTGCTTCAGGTCGGCCACCAGGTCGCGCACCGATTGGGTCGCGGCGCGTCGGGCGATCACGGCAGCCTGGCGGGCGGCCCTCGACTCGCCGAAGGGCTCCTCCATGTCGAAGGTTGGAACGGTCATTTTCTCGAGCCGCGCGTCGAGCTCGGCATCGGCCATGCCCTTGGCTGCGGCCTCGGCCGCGCCGAACTTGAGGCCCTTGATCTTCTTGAGCAGCTCCATGCCCACTCCGAGCAACCTCCCCATCTCGTTGTGGAGCATCGTCTCTTCGTGCAGCAACTCTGATTCGGCGCGATTGAGCTCAGTGTCCACCGGCAGCACCTCTCCCCTTGCGAGATGAAAGATGGATCCCATGGCGCGTGCTTCGCTGCACCCGCCATGCCTCACCCCCCACACCCCCGAAGAATCCAATACCTGCCCGAGCGATGCGTGGGTCCAACAGACGGTCCGTGAGGCCCGGCTGACTCCCTGGAGGCACTGCTCCATCACTTCAGGTTACCGTCGTGCACGACGTTAGCATTGAGACCGCGCCTGAAACTTCCGCGCGAGCGGTGCCACGAATCTCATGCATTGATTCCTCTCCGGCGGCTTGCTAGCAGACGAGCCGGGTTCAATTAGTCCTCCAAAGGAGCAAAACGACTCATGAAACCTTCAGTCATCATCGCCCTACTGGTGGGCGGCGTGGTGGGCTTTGCGGTGGGCAACATGTTCAAGGGCGGAGGCACCGCGCTGAGCCCGGTGGCTCAAGCTCCTTCTGGAGCACCGGGTACGCCGCCCCGGGCAGCCCCGGGCCAAGACGCCACGGTGTACAAGGTGACCCTCGACGACTCTCCGGTGAAGGGCCCGGACACGGCGCTGGTCACGGTGGTCGAATTCTCCGACTACCAATGCCCCTATTGCTCGCGAGCCAACAGCACCGTGCAGCAGCTCGAGAAGGACTACGAGGGCAAGATCCGCGTGGTGATGAAGCAGCACCCGCTCTCCGACATGCACCCTCGGGCCCGGCCGGCCGCGCTCGCCGCCATGTCCGCGGGTGAGCAAGGCAAGTACTGGGAGATGCACGGCAAGCTGTTCGCCAACAACACCGCCCTCGAGGACACCAACCTCGAGCAGTACGCCCGAGACATCGGCATCGACGTCGAGAAGTGGAAGGCCGATCTCGCCCAGCCTCGCTTCGCCTCGATCATCGACCGCGACACCCGCCAGGCGATTCAGCTCGGCGCCACCGGCACGCCGGCCTTCTTCATCAACGGCCGTAAGCTCTCCGGCGCCCAGCCCATCGACGTCTTCAAGAAGGTGATCGACGAGGAGGTCGCCAACGCCCAGAAGCTCGTCGCCGGTGGCACGCCGGCCAACCAGGTCTACGCCAAGGCCATCGCCAACGGCGTGTCGGCGCCTGCTGCGGCCGCCGCGCCCCCCAGCGCCCCTCAGCAGCCTTCGGGCCCGCCCCCGCCGGCGGCCGTGCGCAAGGTCGAGGTCCCGGCCGATTCCCCGTCACGTGGCGGGAAGCTGGCCAAGGTCACCATCGTCGAGTGGTCCGACTTTCAGTGCCCCTTCTGTGGCCGCGTGGTCCCCACCCTCAAGCAGGTCGAGGATGCCTACGGTGACAAGGTGCGCGTGGTGTTCCGCCACCAGCCGCTCCCCTTCCACAACAACGCCAAGCTCGCCGCCGAGGCGTCCATGGCCGCCAACGAGCAGGGGAAGTTCTGGCCGTACCACGACAAGCTCTTCGCCAACCAGCAGACCCTCGATCGCGCCTCCCTCGAGCGCTTCGCCCAGGAGCTGGGGCTCGACAGCCACAAGTTCAAGGCTGCCCTCGACTCGGGCAAGTTCACCAAGCGCGTCGAGGAGGACTCGGCGGCTGGCATGGCCGCCGGCGCCAACGGAACGCCCACCTTCTTCATCAACGGCCGCGAGTTCGTCGGCGCCCAGCCCTTCGAGTCCTTCAAGGCCGTCGTCGATGAGGAGCTGAAGAAGGCCGACGGGCTGTTGGCCAAAGGCGTCAAGCTCGAGAACCTCTACGCCGAGCTCCAGAAGGAGGCCGTCAAGGCCCCGCCCCCGGAGGCCGAGAAGGTCGTCACCGACATCAACGTCGCCGGAGCCCCCATGCTCGGGCCGAAGAACGCTCCCGTCTCGCTGGTGATCTTCTCCGACTTCCAATGCCCCTTCTGCAGCCGGGCGGTCCCCACGCTGAAGGAGATCGAGAAGCAGTACGAGGGCAAATTGAAGGTCTACTTCAAGAATCAACCCCTGCCGATGCACCCCAACGCCAAGCCAGCGGCCATGGCGGCCATGGCGGCCAACGAGCAAGGTCGCTTCTGGGAGATGCACGACAAGCTCTTCGCCAACCAGCAGAACCTCGACCGGCCCTCACTGGAGCGCTTCGCTTCCGAGGTGGGGCTCGACATGGGCAAGTTCAAGGCGGCGATGGACTCGAACAAGTTCGAGGCTCAGATCTCAGCCGACGCCACCGAAGGCACGCGGGTCGGCGCCAATGGCACTCCGACGTTCTTCGTCAACGGGCGGCAGATCGTCGGCGCCCAGCCCGCTGAAAAATTCAAGCAAATCATCGATGAGGAACTGAAGAAGGCGAAGAAGTAGCCTTCCTCCCTCGAAAAGGAAAAGAGCCCCTTGCTCCTCCGTGCAGGAGCGAGGGGCTCTTCATTTCAGGGCAGTTCCAAACCGCCCAAAAAAGACGTCGAGCGGTGGGCCAACCGCGGCCCCGGACACCCCACCGTGTCCGGGAGCCGCCTCCATCCTCGTGACCATCCTTCACCGACCACCGCCACACCGACCCGCCTCCCACCCACCGCCCCACACTCACCCCGCCGTCGTCAGCCCCCATCCCCTCGCTCCGCCCCCCCGCCCTCGCTCCGCTCTGGCCCGACCGACTGGAGTCCCTGGCCCAGTCTCGACTGAAGATTGGTGAAGCAACCGGTGGGCCACGCTCGACGGAGGGAAGTTCGCGGCCTTGCCAGGCCTGAGGTGTCCACCGGCCTTGGCAAAGCACAAAAGTACCGTCCACCACGGTTGACGGTTTCCGTTTCGCTCCAAGTCTCAGAGACTGTGGCCAAATGAGCGCTGACCGCACCGAAGGCGAACGAACCCTCTTCTCGAGCCTTTTGGAGCTGCCCACCGAGCGCGCCGAGGAGTGGCTCAAGGGTGTGCTCGGCCAGCTGGTCGAGCTGACCCAGGCGCAACGAGGCTACGTCGAGTTGTACCGCGAGGAGGGGCGAGGCGAGCGGAGGCTGTGGGCGAGCTTCAAGTGCACGGCCGAAGAAGAGGCCGAGATCGCCGCCCGCACCTCGAGAGGCATCGTGGCCAGCGCGGTCGCCTCGGGAGAGACCGTGCACACGGCCATGGCCTTGCTCGACGAGCGCTTCTCGATGAACGACAGTGTCCAATCACAGAAGCTCGAGGCGGTGCTCTGCGTGCCCTTCAACACCCTGACCCCAGGGGTCATGTACCTCGAGGGTCGCCGCGGTCGAGGGCCATTCTCCAGCGAAGACTTGAAGCTGGTCGAGAAGGTGGCCCGGTTCCTGGGGCCGGTGCTCGGCTCGGTGACGCTCGGTCGGAGGATGGAGGACGACTACACTCGCGCCTGGCGCGGGAAGCTCAAGGTCGAGTCGATCGTCGGGCGAAGCCAGGCATTGGGAGAAGTCTTCGAGCAGCTGGTGCAGGTAGCCGGAGTGGACGTGTCGGTGCTCTTTCTGGGTGAATCAGGCACCGGCAAGACGCACCTCGCGCGAGCGCTCCATGCCTCGAGCCGGCGGGCGGGTGGACCGTTCGTCGAGGTCAACTGCGCCGCGATCCCCGACACCCTGGTTGAGGGCGAGCTGTTCGGCACCAAGGAGGGCGCGTTCACCGGCGCCAAGCTGCTGCCAGGCAAAGTGCAGGCGGCCCACGGCGGCACGCTGTTCCTCGACGAGGTCGGTGAGCTCCCCCTCGCCTCCCAAGCCAAGCTGCTCCAGGTCATCGCCGAGAAGCGTTTCTACGCCGTGGGCAGCACCAAGCTCGAGACGGCCAACGTCAGGGTGGTGGCGGCGACCAACGCCAACCTCCAGGGCCTGGCGCAAGAGAAGCGGTTCCGCAGCGACCTGTTTCACCGGCTGTCGGCCTTCGTGATTCGGGTGCCCTCCATCGCCGAGCGTCGAGATGACCTGCCGGTGCTGGTCGACGAGCTGCTCGAGCGCATCGCGAACGATCATCAGCTCCCCCGGCTCTCGCCCTCGATGTCGTTCCGTACCGCGTGCGAGGTGCGCGACTGGCCCGGCAACGTTCGCGAGTTGAGGAACCGCCTCGAACAGGCCATGCTGAGGGCCGTGGCCGAAGGTGTCACCCAGCTCGAAGGCCGGCACCTCGACCCGTCGACGCCGCCCGGCACTTCGATGACCTTCGCCCAAGCCACGACCGAATTCCAACGGCACCTGTTGCAGCGCGAGCTCCTCGCCACTCAGTGGAACGTCTCCGAGGTCGCCCGCCGCCTCGATATCACCCGGCAGCACGTCTACAACCTCGTCAAGGCCTACGGTCTCAAGCGAGAGCCGGCTTGATGGATCGGTTGACCCTGGCCGTCATCTCGTACCCCTCCCGGCTGGAGGAGACCTTCGAGCGCATGGCCATGCGTTGCGCCGTAGGCGTGGGCCCAGACTTCGCGCTCGAGCGCTGCCAAGACCCGACCGAGCTCCTCTTCCTCGCCAGCCGGTGGAAGAACCGCGGCTACGCCATCGAGCGACTGGACCTCTACGGTCATGGCGACGGGGGCCGGTTCAAGCTCGGCGACGGGCTCCTCTTCGCCTCTGACGGCACCGGCTACCCGCTGGCCCGGAAGCTCGGCCCCACGCTCGCCCCCCGGGCCGACGTTCGGCTCCTCGGGTGCCGCACCGCCCTGGCGCGGAGCGTTGGCTTCAACGGACAGAAGCTGCTCCGAGATCTCGAGCGACTCTTGGGGCGCGGGCGACGAGCCTGGGGCACCACCGCGGCCATCGGGCCTGCCCACTGCGGCCCCAGGGGCCTGAGCGATTCGGCACACGGGCTGCTGCGACGACATCGAATTTCGAGTGGGTAAGGCCGCTCGAATCAACGGAGGAGGCGAAGTGAAAAAGACGCGCAAAGGGGAGCAGCACTCGAAGGTCTACCAATGCCAACGAGACAAGAAGAAGGCCACCACAGTACCGGTGGCTTCGGTCGACGAGCTCAAAGGCATCTGGTGCAGAATCTTCGACTGCTACACCATGCAGGTGGTTCAGGTCACCGCGAGGAAGGGCTCGCGGGTGTCCTTTCGCCTGGTGGAGATCGACGAGGAGGCACCGAAGCAAGACGAGAAGACGTACTCGGTCGACCTCGATGATGGCGAAATGGCCTGGGGCGATCTCCCCTCCACCGCCCAGCTGGTCGACCCCCGTTCGACCAAGACCATCGCCTACCTCGGGCTGACCGAGGCGTGGTTCAAGAAGAACCTCCCCAAGCACCGCGAACGGGTGGTGAAGCTGATGATGCGCGGGCCCAAGCTCCCCCCCGACTGCTCACTCTGAGCGCACGCACCGCACCCCGGTGCTGAGATCGCGAATGCCCGGCAGGCGTTCGTGCGAGGCGTCGAGCAGGTACATCTTGTTCGTCGTGTGCACGACGCTCAACCCGCTGCCTCCCACGACGACCTGGAGGCCAGCGTTCTCGTTCGATGGGGGAGCGATGTCGCTGGTCCACTCCAGGCGGCCGCCGCTGATGTCGTACGCACCAGAGGGGCCGCGATCGTCGGGGAACTGCCCCACCGGCAAGATGTCCCCCTCTTGGCCTGGCAAACACAGCTGGGCGTGCCGCGGATTCTCATCGCCCCAGGGCGTCACTCGCTGGGGCCTGGGGTTGGCCACGGTGCGCTCGCCGTCGAGCCAGAGACCTCCTCGGCCGGCCTTCCGCCACTCGTCGGCGGTCTCCACGCGCTTGCCCAGAAACCGGCAGTACCGCTCACTGGTGGGGTAGTCGATCTGCGTCATCGGCAGCTTGCGCAGCCCCTTGGCGAGGTATTTCCCGGGCAGTGGAACGGCCACGTCACCGGTGAGGTCTGCCATCGAGCCGTAGATCCTGAAGGCCTCCTCGGTGACCTCGTAGGCGTCGATGCGGTAGGCCGGCAGCTCCTTCAGAGTGAAGTCCTTCTGCCCCGCCTCCTTCACCCAGAAGGGCCCGGCTGGCACCAGCACCGTGCCGGCCAAGGTCGCCTGGCACGTCGGCACCTTCAGCCGGAGCACTCGCCCGGCACTGCGCTCGGCATACCCAGGAAAGTGGCGCACCAAGAGCCACGACGGGCCGCAGTCAGAGAGCCCTGCCCCACGGCCGTCGAGCTCCAGCCACCCACCGGCCGAGCGCACCTCGACCACCTCGTGGAGGAGACCATCTTCCCCGGCCCTTCGCTCGCCGCGCCTGACGTACTGCGGGTTGGTCATTGGGCCGGCGAAGTTGCCTCCCCCGGTCGCCAAGTCGTGGAGCTTCCAGTCGAGTCGAGGCAACGACTCGGCCCTCGCTGGGCGGGGAACCATCTCGACCGGGTCCCAATCGTACGGCTCGAGGATCAACTCGAACCGCCCCATGTCGGCCGCGGCCAGGCGGATCTCCTCCTGCTGGGCGACCGCCTCTCGTTCCTTGTCCCGGTACACCAGGGCGGCGGTCACCCCGGCGAGCGCGAGGAGGGCAAGGCTGATGAACGCGCCCCCCACCCGTGCCCTCCTCCGCAGTCTGAGGCGGGCCTCGCGAACCGCGCCAGCCTCGAGGAAGCCCTTCTGGAGCGGAGACAGCTTCAACGCCCACAGCTCCACCCGCCGCTGGGCATCGCGGAGCGCATCACCGACCCAGGTCTCGGCATCGCGGCGGCCTCGCCCGTCCCACAGCGCCGCGGCCTGCTCGATCTGGTGCGCGAGCAAGCGGGCCTCCTGCGTCTCCGCCAGCCACCGGGTGAAGGCAGGCCAGGCGGAGACCAGTGATTCGTGGGCCAGCTCGATGAGCGGCTGACCGGTGGCCTCCTCTTGCCCCGAGACCAACAGCCGGAGCTGCAGGAGCCGGTCGAGCGCCACCGCCGCGGCCTGGCCTGCCTGGGACAACAGCTCTTCCCTGGGACGCGGGCGCCGAGTTCCGTCGACGTTCACCAGCTGCAGCATCAGCGCTCGGGTGAAGGCCCGCTCCGAGTCGTCGAGGTTGTGCACCATGCGCTCGGCGTGAGTGGCCAGGGCCCCCGCGGCGCCGCCCATCGCCTCGTATTCCTGGGTGAGCACCACCCTCCGCCCCGCGTCGCGCCGGCGCCAGAGGGCTTCGCAGGCGAACTGCAACAACGGCAGCGCGGCCGCCTGGCCCTCGAGCTCCATGGCGATTCGACTGGGGAGATCCGGGCGATCCGGGCGAAAGCCAACCCGCGTCAACGGAGCCAACACGGCCTCCTCGAGGGCTCGCCGGCCAAACGGCTTGAGCACCGTCACGGCCGCGAGGCTCGGCTGGAGGTCCGTCTCGGCGAAGCGCCCGAGGAAGTCGGAGCGTACGGCGATGAGCACCCTCGCCGGCTCACCCGGGAGCGCAGTCACCGCCAGGGCCCTCATGAGCGCGCGCGCCTCGGCTTCTTCGCCGAGGGTCACGACCTCCTCGAACTGATCGATGATCAACACGACGGGCCGAGACTTCGCCGCGGCGATACAGCGCAGCGACCGGAGCAAGGCCCCCGGCGCCTCCCGTACCAGACCCAGGAGCTCCGAGAGCCCATCGACCCCCAGCGCCTCGAGGCTCTGCCGCACCGAGGTCAGCGGGCGGCGCCCGGGCCGGCAGGTCACCACGAGCAGCGGCCCTGCCTCGCGCAGGCGGGGCACCACGCCGGCCTGCAGGAACGAACTCTTGCCGACCCCCGAAGGCCCGATCACCGGCACCAAGCCATCGCGGCGCAGGCGCTCGACGACCAGGTCAACCTCGGCCTCGCGGCCCCGAAAGTCGGCGGCGTCAGACTCCGAGAAGGACTCGAGCCCTCGAAACGGCGACCGATGCTCGTCGCTCCCTCCCCGCCCGGACATCAGGGCATCGAGCTCCCGGGCGACCTCCTCGGCCATCGGGCGGTCTTCTGGGCGTGCCGAGAGACACCGAGCCAGGAGCGGCCCGCACGGCGACGCCAGCGAGACCCTCCCCAGCGACACCGGACGGGGCGCGAGAGACAGCTGCACCAGCTCGCGCTCCGACACCGGCCTGCGCCCGTCGAGGGCCTCGCAGAGCACCATGGCCAGCCCCCACACGTCCATCGGAGGAGCTGGCGGCGCCGCTCCCCATCGCTCAGGGGCCATGTAGGCCGGCGTCCCTGAGGTCGAGGTGTCATCGCGCCCGACGTGCTGGGACAGGCCGAAGTCCACCACTCGAGCCCGGCCGTCTCGCGGCACCACCACGTTCTCGGGCTTGAAGTCGGCGTGCACCACCCCATGGCGGTGGGCCTCCGCCAGGGCCTCGGCCAGTGCCCGCCCCAGCCGCATGACCTCGCGCACTGGGAGGGGGCCACCCGAGAATCGATCTCGCAGCGTCTCGCCGTCGAGATACTCCATGGCGATGTAGGGCCGGCCCAGGAATACGCCCACCCCGTACACCGTGACGATGTGCGGGTGGCTGAAGGCGGCCGTCGTCCGTGACTCCTCGAGGAAGCCGGCCACCGCGGCGTCGTCAAAGGCGCTCGACTTGAGGAATTTGAGCGCCACCAACCGGCCCAGGCGCTCGTCGACCGCGAGGTACACCGCCCCCATGGCGCCCTCGGCCAGGAGCCGCTTCACCCGAAAAGCGTCCACCATGGTGTCGCGCGCCAGTTGCGGCGTCACACCGTCGCCTGGCGCGGGGGGATTCCACGAATCCATCATCGAGATCCAAAAGAGGTCACGCCACCACGCCAAGACATGCCCGTGGGCAGATGGAGGTCCACCTCGACGCTCGCCCTCCCGCTGAACACCTTAACCCAAGGAGGCTGGCCCTCGAGGCAGAAAGCGGCTGCTCACCGGCGGCGGCTGGCCTGCCGCTTCTCCCTCGTCTCGCTGACCAAGAGCTCGAGGTCCGCCAGCCGCTTCTCGAGCTGGGGCATGAGGTCAGGCTGACGATCCACTCGGTCAAAGAGGGCGAGAATCTCGTCGACATCGGTCTCGATGGCCTCGGCGCGGGGCACGGAGATGCGCCGGAGCAGGAGATCGGTGCCGGCTTCGATCAAGACTCGGGTGACGGCGTCGCGCGAGACGAGGGGATCAGGCCGAGGCTGCCCTTCGCCGCGAATGACCTTGAGCCGTGGCTTGAGGTCGAATGAGAGCTGTCGGTCGTCACGCCGCTTCATCGTTGCCCCAGCATACGAGGAACCTCTGACAGGTGAAGTTCCCGGCCGCAAGTTCCCGACCTGTAGCGCACGGTTGGTTGCCTTCGAACCCTCTGTGGCGCTCCCCTGGAGTATGAGGGCTCTTGATGCGTCCGTACTTCCGTCTCGTTGTCCTCTTCCTGGTCGGGTGCCAGAGCACGTGGGGAACGCTCCTGGTGCGAATCGAGCTTCCGTCCGACGTGGTGACGCAGTGCGTGTCCATCACGGCTGGCCTCGGTCGCCCTCGGGTGACCGTCGCGCGCAACGGAAAGAGCGTGCTCCTCGTCGGGGTCAGCGAAACTGCTGATCTGAGTGGCACGGTGACCTTCTCCGTTCTCCGGTATGCCCGCGAAGACTGCTCGGTTCCCGTCGGCACCTCGCAGCAGAAGACCGTCACGCTGGCGCACGATCGAAACGAGACGCTCACGTTCGCCTTCGACGACGACGGTGGCCCGGAGCTAGATGGAGGAGCCGATGGCGGGCCCGACGGGGGCCCATCTGGCGACGGGGGCGTCGACGGAGGCTGCGAGCTCGCAAGGTGCGTCGCCCCTCCAGAGTGCAGCGCTGCGGCCGTGTCGTGCCTCGGCGACGGGGGCTGCGTGTACCCGCCAGCGGCACGAGGCACCGCGTGCGACGGCGGGCTGTGCGATGGGGCGCGGCTCTGCCGGCCTCCATGCCTGGTGTTGAGCGATGGCGCCCTGTGTGACGACGGCCTCAGTTGCACCAGCGATCACTGCGCTGGAGGCTCCTGCGTGGGGGCGTGCCTCAATGCCCCTCCTCCGTGCCAGAGGGTGATGCCGGTGTGCGCGGAGGCCGCCGCCTGTCAGCTCGAGTCACTGCCGGACAACACGCTCTGCGACCGAGGAGACCTCGACGGGGGACGACAGGCCTGCAGAACGGGTCAATGCGAGCAGGCCCTGCCCTTCGCTCCGCGGAACTTGGACGATCTGCTCACTGCGTATCCAGCGCCCAGCGGGCCGTGGCACCTGGTGCGGGGCTGCATCACAGTCATCGACACGGGCCTGTCGCCCCCTGCTCCGTTGGATGGCGGGTGGTGCTCAGCCTCCGGCCCGAGCGCGGCGGCTCGACCCCTGGCCCGCGACGGAGGAGAGGCGGCCATCTTCTCGATGTCGGGGCTCGATATTCCCGAGGGTACCGCGGTGCACTTCGTTGGTGGGCGCCCGGTCGTGATGGTGATCGTCGGCGACGCGACCATCGCCGGTGTGGTGAGCGTGGCCCCAACCATGGGGCTGGCCCCGGCAGGCTCGGACCCCGCGGAGTGCGCGTCGCCCAACGCCCACCTCGACGGGCACTCTCCCTGGGGCGGCGGCGGGGCCGGGTACGGTGCTTCGGCTGGCGCGGGAGGATCGACCATGGACGCGGGTGGCCTCGGCGGAGCGTCGTGGGGAGACGGCTCCCTCGAGCCCCTGCGCGGGGGCTGCCGTGGTGGCAACGGCTCCGGACCCCAGACGGGTGGACTGGGTGGCGGGGCCCTTCAGCTCAGCGTCGGTGGCCAGCTCCTCATTGCCGACAGTGGAGTCGTCACCGCGTCGGGCGGTGGCGGCCGGGGTGGACCGCTCGTCTGCGGTGGTGGCGGAGGAGGCAGCGGTGGAGCCATCTTGCTCGAAGCGGACGTTCTCTTTCAGTGGGGCTTCGTCACCACCAACGGAGGCGGAGGCAGCGAGGGCTCGGACTTCGATGGCGGGGCTCCCGGCGACGACGGGGCCATGGCATCGGCGCTTCCTGCCGCGGGAGGCGCGTCCGACGCAGGAGGAACTGGCGGGCCGGGAGGGGCCGGGGCGAGCCTGGGCGGAGCGGCGGGCCACAGCACCTCGTTGAGCGGCGGCGGAGGTGGTGGGGCGGTCGGCCGCATCCGCTTCAAGGTGACGAACTCGACGGTGTCGAAGACGACGACCGAACGCGTGTCTGGGCAGCTGCGGTCGTTCTGAACGGCGAGATCACCCCGTCGACCACGGGTGGTTAGAGGGCGCTGTCGGGCTGCGGCCAGAGCTTCTTCTCGGAGCTCCACGGAGGACCGCAGAGGGTGCAGTGAGGCCCGTAGAAGAACGGTCGGGCCGCGCGGTCATCGCACGCGAGCATCCGCAGCCAGGCGACCGTGGGGGCCAGCTCCCGCTTCGCGCTCCCACACCCGCCGAGCAAGGGAGACACCAGACAGGCGAAGGCGTCGACGTCGACCACATAGAGATGACCGGCCGAGGTGTCCTCGAGGGTGGCGTAGAAGGTCTGCACCAGAGACCCGTCGTAGTTCGGGGTCACGTACTTGTCCTTGGTGACGAAGCTGTCACCTGTCGAGGTGAAGAGGAGCAACGGGCTGTGCATGTCGGCGAAGGCGGTGGCCTGCCGGGGCGGCATCCCGTGGAGCGACACCGTCGCCTTCACGTTCGGGCGGTTGGCCGTGTCGATCGCCGCGCCGCCACCCCATGAGTAGCCGATCGTCACTTCACGGGTGACATCGAGCTTTCCAGCCATCGGCCCAGCTTGGTTTTGAGCCACGAGCCAGTCGAGGCCGGCGCTGAGACCTGCCTGCTCGGCCTGCACGTCGTTGCAGGCGATGATCACGAAACCGTGGCTGGCGATGAGCCCGAGCAGAACCTGGTACTCGTCAGGCGTGGTGAGAATCCCGTTTCCCCAGGTTGCCAGTGGGTGCTTGAAGCCGTTGACGCCAAGCGTGTGGCCGGGCCGGTAGAGCGTGTAGTTGCCGTTTGGCCCAGTGTTGCGCTGCATCTCGACGTCGAAGGGGCCCGGGGCACCATAGTCGGCGACAGGAGGGAGTCGATCGCAGGTCCCCTCGATCGGTCCCAGGCCCGCGTCGACTCGGCCCGCGTCGACTGGGCCGGCATCGACTGGGCCGGCATCGACTGGCCCGGCATCGACGGGATCGGCGTCGGTGCCGCCCGCGTCGACCGTCGCGTCCCCCGGCGCCCCACTGTCCTTGCCACTGGGTCCAGCGTCGAGCCCAGGCTCGTGACCGGCGCAGCCCGTCAGTCCGAGGAGAAGGGAAGTCAGGACAGTCAGAAGGGCCAAGTCAGCCGGTCGCGGTGGGACACTGGCGTGCTGGTCGATGCGCTCGATCGACATCGCTGCACCTCGGAGGCATGGGTGGGAGAGACGAGGGCCATCTAAGAAGCCTACCGGTTGGTAGTCAAGCATCTACCGTACGGTATGCCACCCGGGCCCTCAGGTTCCAAGCGGGCGGGAGGCTCTTGAGGGAGCGGCCGGGTGCGCGACCGGGTTCGGGTGCGGCTTCGGGAGACGGAGGACGGATGCGGAGGACGCGGCCGCGACGTCCCGGCGTCGCCATCACTCCGCGAGGCTCTCGTTTCACTCAATCGGGCACTTGCGCCCTTCTTCGCCCATGAAGGGTTGGCCTCAACTGGCACGAATGGAAGCTGCTCTTCCATTTGGCCCTCAACCCCGCCTGCCTCGGACCTGATGCCGCCACCAACAGCCTTCTCGGGCTCGTGGCCCATCACGTGTGCTCACCGCGGCATCGGGTCGAGGCGCTGGCCAAACTGCCTCGGGGGTGGGCACCGGCCCCACCCTCGTGCCTCAGGGCCCGCTCGCATGGCCCATGGAACACCAACCATCCAGTTCCAGATTCTGAGAGCGGAGGTTGGCGCGGCCGCTGACGGTTGCATGGTGCGACGCGCAGGCAATGGGCTCGTCGCGCCTCTCCCCGCCGGCGAGGCCGTGGCGCATGCTGGACACGCCGATCCGGGCACGTTGCTCCACGTGCTGATCGCGCTCATCGCCGTCATCGTGGCGTCACGCGGCCTCGGGGTACCTCTTCCGCTGGCTCGGCCAGCCCGCGGTCATCGGAGAGGTCTTCGCGGGGATCTGCCTGGGCCCGTCGCTGCTCGGGCGCGCGTGGCCCGAGGCGCAAGCCTTCATCTTCCCCGCGGCCGTAACGCCCTTCCTGGGCGTCCTCGCGCAGGTCGGTGTCATCCTCTTCATGTTCCTGGTGGGCCTGGAGCTCGACATCAGCCTGTTGCGCAAACGCACCCAGGCGACAGTGGCCATCTCGCACGCCAGCATCGTAGCGCCCTTCGTCCTCGGGTCGGTCATGGCGCTCTGGCTCTACCCGCGCTACTCGACCGCCGACGTGCCCTTCACCGTCTTCGCCCTGTTCTGCGGCGTCTCGGTGTCAGTGACCGCCTTCCCGGTGTTGGCGCGTATCCTCACGGACCGGGGAATGCAGCGCTCGAGCCTCGGAGTGGTCGCGCTCACCTGCGCCGCGGTGGACGACGTGACCGCCTGGTGTCTGCTCGCCTTCGTCGTCGGCGTGGCGAACGTTCACCTGGGCGGCGCGGTGGTCACCGCGGTGCTCTCGCTCGGCTTCGTGGTGGTCATGCTCGTGGGCGTGAGACCGCTGGTCTCGCGGGTGGTTCGCGCGCAGGAGCTTCGCGGCTCAGTTCCGCAGGGGACCATCGCGTTGGTGTTCGTCGCGATGCTGGCGTCGACCCTCACCACCGAATGGATCGGCATCCACGCCATCTTCGGCGCCTTCGTGCTCGGCGCGCTCATTCCGCACGACTCGCTGCTGGCTCGTGAGCTCAAGAACAAGCTCGAAGACGTGGCGGTGGTGCTCTTCCTCCCTGCCTTCTTCGCCTTCACCGGGCTTCGCACGCAGATGGGCCTGCTCGGCTCACTCGATGCCTGGCTGGCCTGCCTCGGCATCATCGGCGTCGCGTCACTCGGCAAGTTCGGGGGGAGCTTCGCCGCTGGTCGCCTGGTCGGCATGCCGGCCCGCGACGCGGCCGCCGTAGGCATTCTGATGAACACCCGAGGCCTGATGGAGCTGGTCGTGCTCAACGTGGGGCTCGACCTCGGTGTCATCTCCTCCACGGTGTTCGCGATGATGGTGGTGATGGCCCTCGTCACCACGCTCGCCACCACGCCTATTCTCGGGCTCATCACGGGGCGCCACCCGGCGCTCGGCGCCTCCGAGGTCGCTTCGTAACCCCGCCCGTCGCGCACCCCAGAAACAAAAAAAGCTCCCGATTTCTCGGGAGCTTTGAGAGTGCCCAGGGAGGGATTCGAACCCTCACGCCTTTCGGCGCCACCCCCTCAAGATGGTGTGTCTACCAGTTCCACCACCTGGGCTTCTCAACGACCAAATTCAGCGACGCCCCAATACCACTTCCGCTGACTCAGTGAAGCAGGATCTTCACTGAGCCGGCAGCTTCTCTGCCGGTACCGCGTCGGTCCCTGACGGCTTGGGCTCGACCGGAGGTGGCGTACCCGTGGCAGTGCCAGCCGCCTCAGTGCCCTGACCCACCCCGACCGGCTTCTTGGCTGCCTCTTCTTGAACCGGCGCGTCGGACTTCTCTGGCGCCTTGGGAGCCTCAGCCGCGACCTTGGCTGCGATGGAGGCGGCCACCGACGTCCTCAAGCCCACGAAGGAAAGGCCCAGCGAGGTGAGGAAAAACGCGACCGCGCAGACCGCCGTGACCTTCCCGAGGAACGTCACGGCACCTCGCCCGCCGAAGGCCGTCGTCGCCGCGCCACCGCCGAGCGCGGCTCCCATTCCCGCGTCCTTCCCTGGCTGCAGGAGGATCACGAAAATCATGAACACGCACAACACCACGTGGAGGGTCGAGAAGAAGGCCAGCATTCGGACGATGCTCTAACCACAGCCAAAGGCCGGTGACAACAGGCGATCCGTCAGCTCGCCCCCTTCACGATGGCGGCGAAGTCTCCGGCCTTCAGGCTCGCCCCTCCCACCAGCGCCCCGTCGATGTCGGGTTGGCCCAGCAACTCGGCGGCATTGTCGGCCTTCACCGAGCCGCCATACTGAATGCGCACAGCGGCGGCCGCCGGAGCACCCCACAGCCCCAAGAGCACGCTGCGGATGTGGGCGTGGACCTCCTGGGCTTGCGCGGCGGTGGCCGTGCGCCCCGTGCCGATCGCCCAGACCGGCTCGTAGGCGATGACGAACCGACTGCCCTCGGTCGGCCCGAAGCCTGACAGACACCCGTTGACCTGCGCCTGCACCACGGCGAGCGTCTTGTTCGCCTCTCGCTCCTCCAGCGTCTCGCCGACGCAGATGATGGGCAGCATGCCCGCCTTGAGCACCGCCGCCACCTTCTTCGCCACCCCTGCGTCCGTCTCTCCGAAGAGCTGCCTCCGCTCGGAGTGCCCGAGAATCACCCACCGGCAGCCCACCTCCATCAGCATCGGCGCCGAGACCTCTCCCGTGAAGGCTCCCGACGGCTCCCCGTGGCAGTTCTGAGCTGCCACCATCACCTTCGAGCCAGAGAGCGCCGCGGCCACCGGAGCCAGGGCCGTGAACGGAGGAGCCACCGCGACGTCGGCGCGATCGCCCAGGGCCTCCACCGCCGAGCGCACCTCGCGCGCGAGCGCCGTGGCCTCGGCCACCGTCTTGTTCATCTTCCAATTCCCCGCGATGAATGCCCGGCGAGCCATGGTTGCCTCCTCTTGCCGACGGAGCGACCGCGTCCCTGGAGCCCGCGAGGAGCGGGTGGGCACGCGGCACTCGGTCCGTCGAGCGTGGTGCTTCTATTCCAGCGCCTTGATTCCCGGCAGCTCTCGGCCTTCGAGCATCTCGAGTGACGCGCCGCCGCCAGTGGAGACATGCGTCATCTTCGCAGCCAGGCCGAGCTCGTTGATCGCTGCGGCTGAGTCACCGCCTCCCACCACGGTCTGGGCGTCACGGTTGGCCGCCATGGCCTCTGCCACCGCCTTGGTGCCGGCGGCGAACTTCGGCACCTCGAACAGCCCCATGGGCCCGTTCCACAGCACCGTCTTCGCCTTGCGAATGTGCTCCGTGTACAGGGCCCGCGTCTTCCCTCCGATGTCCAGGCCCATCAGACCGACGGGAATCGCCCGCTCCAACACATCGGTCACCGCCGAAGTCTCGTCGGCGACAGTCCCGCAGACGTGATCGATCGGGAGCACGAGATCCACACCCACCCGCTTGGCGGTGTCGACCAGCTTCGTCGCCAGAGACAGCTTGTCGGCTTCGACCCGGCTCTTCCCCACTTCGACGCCGAGGGCCTTGAGGAACGTGTAGGCCATAGCGCCGCCGATCAACATCGTCTGGCACTTGGGCAAGAGGTTCTCGATGACCTTGATCTTGTCCGACACCTTGGCGCCCCCGAGGATGACCACGAAGGGCTTGGCCGCGCCGCGCACCAATTTCCCCAGTTGCTCGATCTCCTTGCGCATCAGCAGACCGGCGCAGCGCTCCTTGACGAACGGTGCCATGCCCGCCGTGGAGGCATGGGCGCGGTGCGCTGCCCCGAAGGCGTCATTGCAATACACGTCGGCCAGCCCAGCCAGCTCGCGGGCGAAGGCATCGTCGTTGGCCTCCTCTTCCTTGTGGAAGCGGAGGTTCTCGAGCAGCAGCACCTGGCCACCCTTGAGGTCCTTGGCCATCTTGGCGACGCCCTCGCCAGTGCAGTCATCTGCCATCAGGACCTCGTGCGCCGGCCCCAGGAGCTCGGCGAGGCGCTTGGCCACCGGCAGGAGCGAGAGCTTGGGGTCCGCGCCCTTGGGCCTGCCCAGGTGGGACGCCAAGATGACTTTGGCGCCCATCTCGAGCGCTCGCTTCACCGTGGGCAGGGCCTCGCGAACGCGCGTGTCGTCGGTAATGTGCTGTGCCCCGTCGAGGGGAACGTTGAAATCCACCCGAATGAAGACGCGCTTCTGCGTCAGCTGGAGGTCGTCGAGGTATTTGATCATGGCAGAATCCTCTCTACGTGTGAGTGGCCAAGGAGCGCGCCACGTCGATGACCCACTCATTCCCTAAGGGGCTCGAAACAGTGAAACGTAAGGGCCACTGGGGGGTACGTCAACGCACAAAGGGGCGTGCAAAGGCTGCGGCACTTCAGGCGAACGAGCAGCGGGTTCTCTGCCAGCACCTTCGCCGTCTGGGCCATGCTGCGAGTCGCGGCCGTCTCCTCGCGGCGGAGGATGACGTCCGCCCCGCTGGCCTGACCTCGTGCTAGGTGACTGGTGTGAAACGCCGACCGAGCCCGAACGCAGAGACGCGAGCCGCGCGAGGAAGAGGCCCGCGGGAATACTTGTCGGTATTTCAAGGG
>PMBV01000338.1 GCA_003153055.1 Myxococcales bacterium | reverse complement strand
CCCCCGCTCCCCCGCCTCACCCCCGCGTGGGGGTGAGGGGCCCGCTCTGAGGGCCGCGGGGCCCGGGACGACCGCCCTGCCAACACCCTCGTCCTGGGTGGTTGAACGCTGGAGTGGCGTCGCGGCTCGTCCGGGCCTCCACCACCTCAGTCGTTCACTCTGACTCGAGAGCTTCAGGGTTCAGGCAATGCCCTCATGCTTGGACCCTCTGCCGATCAAGGACACTGGTGGACCACACACTCGGCGCTCAGGCGTCCCGGATGGAAGCTGCTCTTCCATTTGGCCCTCACCCCCTGCGAGCCACGGACCTCGCGTCGAGGGTCGTGCCGTTGGCGATGCGCGAGAGGATGGCTCGAGGCAGGGGTCGTGGAAGGGGGCTCGGAGGCCCTGGGCGAGCATCACGAGCCCCTCGGCCGGGCGGGTGCTTCTCACGTGTGCTCACCGAGGTCTCGGGTCGAGGGGCTGGTCAGACGGCCTCGGCGGTTGGACAGCAGCCCGCCCTCGCACCTCAAGGCGTGCTCGTCGCTCGGCGCCCGTTGGCGGGTCCCTCCTCTCCGATAGGGACCAACCTGGGCGCTCCATCGTCGCCGGGCTGCGCTCGCCGCTGTGCCTCGAGGGGCTCGCTCTTCGGAGTCCACGGGTGTCCTTGACCGGCAGAGGGCCCAAGCAGAGGGCATTGCCTGAACCCTGAAGCTCTCGAGTCAGAGTGAACGAGTGCGGTGGTGGAGGCCGGAGCGAGCCGCCCCGCCCCACCAACGTTCAGCCACCCAGAAGGAGAACGTTGGCATTGCGGTCGCCCAGGGCCCCGCGGCCCTGAGAGCGGGCCCCTCACACCCATGCGGGGGTGAGGCGGGGGAGCGGGGGGTGGCCGTCCGCCGGGACATGAGTCGGGTCCACTGCGGCCGAGAGGTGCCTCAGGCTCCCGATCCCCAGGCCGTATTCAGAATCTACCCGCGATACTCACTCCACCGGGCGCCGGAGCTACCTTCACCTCGCCCCCCACGGCCCACAGCACGATGCCCGCCACGCCCAGCGCCGCCCCCGAGACAAAAAGTACGTTCCCCACCGTGGCCGACTGCTTTCCGCTCGCTTGGAGCGCATACGCGTCCTTCTCCGTCAACCCAATCACCCGCCCACTGCTGTCTTTGGTTGCGCTGTCCAGTTTCGAGAAGTCGGCCGACGACCGAACCCCAAAGTACGCCCCCACTCCGGCCGCCACCGCCCCCAACCCAACCGCGACGTACGCCACCGGCCTCGCCCACCGCAGCCCCTTGGGCTCCACGGCCTGCACTTCGGGCGGTGGCGGCGGTGGCGTCAAGACGACCGCCCGGGGAGCCACCTCGAGCCGCGGCGCCTCGGCCGTGCCGAGGAGAAAGAGTTGGATACCCCGCTCGCCGACGAGCTCTCCCCACCACCGTACCTCGGGCTTCCCCACCACCACCTGCGCCGCAGCCTCTCCTTCTTCCACCCGCCAGCGGCCCTCCTCTTCGACGTGGAGCCGGACCTGCCGCACCAACCCGAGCGGATCGCTCGTGACCCGCAGCCCCAGCGACTCCACCTGCCCAGTGACGGCCTTGACCTCGGGCACGGCCTCCACCGCTCCGTGACTCCCAATCCACCCCCGGGCCGCCAGGAAGGGCGTCGTCACCCGTGGCGCGTAGTCAGCCGCGAGCTGGTAGCTCGGGTCCAGCACCAGGAGCTCCCGAAACGAGGCCTCGGCCGCCGCGCTCTGCCTGAGCTGCCCAGCGGCGACGCCAGACAGCTCCAGCACCTTGAGCAGCTCCTTCCGGTCGAGCCCACCCGCCGCCTTCGCCCGGCCCAGCGCCGCTCGCGCCTCGGCGTACTTGAATTGCTCGAAGTACCGCTCGCCCCGCTCGAGCTCAGGAGAGACCCCAAGGCAGCTCACGAGCACCAGCCATGGCATCACCATGGGCGCACTGTATGCCACCAGCGCTCAACACTATGAAGTCTTGAAGGGTGGTCTATGTTCGCCCCGGGTGGCGCTCCAATCCGCTGAAACCGGGGTCCTCGGCAAATACAGGCTGATCCGCCGCCTCGCGACGGGCGGCATGGCTGAGATCTACCTCGCGGTGCAACAGGGGCCCCACGGCTTCGAGAAAGTCGTCGTGGTCAAGGTCATCTTGGCCGACCTGGGCGCCAACGACGACTTCGTGCACATGTTCCTCGACGAGGCCCGCATCGCCGCCAACCTCGAGCACAACAACGTGGTGCGGGTGTACGACTTCGGAGAAGTCGACGGCCGGTACTACCTCGCGATGGAGCACCTGCCCGGAGAAGACCTCCTCTCCATCCTCCAGATGCTGCGACGCGCCCAGCGGTGGCTCCCCATCGGGCTCGCCTGCGACATCGTCATGGGCGTGGCGGCCGGGCTCCACTACGCCCATCAACAGTGCGATGGCCGCGGACGAGCCCTCAACATCGTCCACCGCGACGTGACACCCTCCAACATCATCGTCACCTACCACGGCACCGTGAAGCTGCTCGACTTCGGCATCGCCCGCGCCGAATCGAACATCACCAAGACCGAGGCCGGCGCCTTCAAGGGCAAGGTGGCCTACGTCTCGCCCGAGCAGGCCCTCGGCGAGCCGGTGGACTGCCGCTCCGACGTCTTCTCACTGGGAGTCGTGCTGTACGAGGCCCTCACCATGGTTCGCCCGTTCAAGCGCGAGAGCGAGCTGGCGACCCTCAAGGCGGTGGTCTCCGAGCCCGTCCCCAGCCCCAGCACGCTCCGGTACGACCTGCCCCCTGAGCTCGATGCCATCGTCGAGCGAGCCATGTCGCGCGAGGTCTCGGCCCGCTACCAGACCGCCGCCGAGCTCGCCGAGGCCCTCGAGCAACTCACCGCAACCCAGGCGTACCCTCGAGGCGAACGCGCCCTCGCCGAGCTCCTCGGAGGCCTGTTCGACGAAGAGCGTCGCCTGGGGAAACTCCGCGTCTCGCAGCTCAGCTCCGCCGGCGGCTCCCCCCTCCTCAACACCCCTTCGCAACTCAACGCCCTACCCGAAGACATGGCGGCGGTGCGCGGCGTCTCGACTCCCCTGACACCCAATGCCACCGTGTCGATTTCCGTCGCGCACTGGCCAGAGCCCGGCGAGGAGGCACCGAAGGTCGCCGCCCACAAGACCCTCCGCTGGCTGGCCCTCGGCGCAGTGACGCTGGCGGTGAGCGCCGGGGCTGTCACCCATTTCCTCTGGCCGAGCCCCAAACTCCAGGCCGTGGCCGCTGAGCGTGAGGCACCACCCGCTGCCCCGGCACCTCCGCTCGGTGCCACCCCGGCCGCCGCCCCGGAGCCTCCACCGCCGGCACCCATGGAGCCCCCCGCTGAACCCACGGCACCTCCCGTCGTCGAGGCCGCTCGCCCCCGGGCCCAGCGCGGTCAACTGACCCTCGACAGCGCCCCGTGGTCCGAGGTCTTCCTGAAGGGCCGAAAGCTCGGAGACACGCCCCTCGTCGACTACTCGCTGCCCGCCGGCCTCCACAGCCTCACGCTGGTGAACGAGGCCCGGGGCTTGCGGCAAGTCATCGAGGTTGAGGTGAAGCCGGGCAAGTCGACCGTGCTGCGCCTCAAGCTGTGACTTGCGCTTGCGTATGGACTCAGCCCAGTTGATCCTCACGGCGCATGAAGCTCCAGTGGCTGGGCCTCGCAGCGTTTCTGGTGGTTCAGGGCTGCAGATGCACTGGGCCGAGCCTCGACGGAGAGCGCTTCGCCTGCACCAGCACCGATGAGTGCCTCGCTGGCCGAGTGTGCCTGGGCGGCGAGTGTGTCGACGCCGCGAAGTTGGAGGCCGGCAACGCGAGCGATGCTGGCGCCGACGGAGGAGCCCAGAGCCCGGACGGCGGCTCGGCGACCGGCGGCGGC
>PMBV01000003.1 GCA_003153055.1 Myxococcales bacterium | reverse complement strand
CAGCCGAGCCCGCCTGACGTCACGCCACCAGCGGTGGAGCGGCCACTGGCGGTGGAACGGTCACCGGTGGCCGCGGAGCCGGCCAGGCCCTCGACCGAAGTCATCGCTCCGGCTCCCGTGGAGGCCCCGGAGACCCGGCCGGCGCGAGAGGTGGGCCGGGAGGTGCCCAAGCTACCGATGAAGCCAACCGTCCCTCCTGTTCCTCGAATGGGGAGCTTGACCGTGAGCGTGATTCCCTTCGCCCATGTGCGGGCGAATGGGAGGCTGCTGGGCGAGGCGTACGGCGTCGAGACGTACCAACTCAGGACCGGCACCTACGCCATAGAGCTGGAGCACCCCAGGAGGCTAGTGCGCAAGACCGTCACCATCCGCGCCAACGAAACCACCCGTGTCGACTTTAACGCGCTCGAGTAGCGAGGTTCGAGAAGGCCGCCAGGTCGATGGCTCGAGCCGACCAGCGCAGCGGACTCGACGTTCCGTCGGCGTGGAGGTGCGCGACCAGAATCCTGTCGAATTCCTTCACGCCTCCGCAGCGACTGAGCGTCTCGTCGTCTGTCACGAATGCGCCCGCAGACGTCTCGAATCCTGGGTGTTGTAGCGTGACCCATCAGCGACACCGGGATGACAGCGACGACCGGGTGGCGAAGCGTCCGCCGCTTCGGGAGGTCGCACAACATGGCAGGACGAAGGATCTTCAACGAGCAGGACGCCCGGCGGTGCCTCGCCGCGGCGAAGGAGTCTCAGGCCAGCTTGGCCGAATGGTCGAGGGCGCACGGGGTAGACGGTCGCTCACTGAACCTCTGGCGAGTGAATCTTGAGCGACGAGGGGGCCCTGGGCAGTGCGGGGCCCTGAAGGTGGTCGAGCTGGTGCCCGTGCCCACCTCGCCCAGCGGCACCCGCGGGCCGTTCAGGCTGCACATCCATGGTGTCGAGCTCGAGGTGGGCGCGGACTTCGACGAGCAGGCCCTTGGCCGTCTCGTGGGGTTGCTCAAGTCGTGCTGAGCCTCGCGCCCACGGTTCGCGTCTTCGTCGTGGTCGAGCCGTTTGACATGAGGGGCAGCTTCGACTCGCTCGCGGGCGCAGTCCGTCGGCTCGGTCTGGACCCCGTCGACGGCCACCTCTACCTGTTCCTCAACAAGCGCCGGCGGCTCGCCAAAGCGCTCTGGTTCGACGGCTCCGGCTGGTGCCTGCTCGCCAAGCGGCTCGAGGCGGGGAGCTTCCAGCTTCCGCCCTTCTCCGACTCGGACTCGAGGATTGAGGTCGACGGCACGACGTTCGCCGCCATCCTCGCGGGGATTGACTTCACGGCCGCCCGACGAGGCTGGTTTCGTCGCCCTTCGCGCACGAGGGGGATCGACATGGGGCCGGGCGCGTGATCAGAAAGGGGGCGTGCTCGACGCCGCCGCGCTCCAGCAGGAGAACGCCACCCTTCGAGCCCAGCTGGCGCAGGCGGTGACGAGCATCGCGACGCTGACTGAGATGGTCGCGAAGCTGAACGAGCGGGTGGCCGAGCTGTTGGCGGTCGCGCAACGGAAGCAGCGCCCACCGCCAGCGCCGAAGGCTCTGGAGCCTCGCCCCTCGGTTGATGGCGACGCCAAGCTCACCTTCGAGGCACGCCCGAAGCCACCGGAGCTGCCGCCGAAGACGAAGGTGAAGGGGCCTCGCCCTCGCCGACAGGGCGCAAACCGCTGCCGGCGCACCTGCCGGTCGAGGAGCACGCACTACGGCCCAACGCGTGCGCGCACTGCGGCAGCACGGCTCTCGATGCGGCCGACGAGGTACTCGAGGAGAAGCTGCACGTCGTCAAGGAACACCAGCGCCGGCGCGTCGTCAGGCGCACCACCTGCCGATGTCGCACGTGCGGAGGGCGCACGACACCGCGCTCGCTGCCCGCGCCGTACGAGCGCTCGAAGGTGACGTGCGACTGGCTGGCCTGGTTGGTGGCCTCGAAGTTCTCGATGCTGACTCCGCTCGACCGACTACGCCGCGACTTGAAGGAGCGCGGCGTGCCGATGGCGATGGGCAGCCTCGTCTCCTTCATCGAGCGCGCCGCGGACTTGCTGGCCCCCATCGACGGGCTGCACTGGCAGCAGCTGCTGGCCTCGGCGTGGATGGCGACCGACGGCACCGGCCTCAAGGTGCTCATCCCCGGGCTGCCTGCCGCGCACAACGGATACATCGAGCTCTACCGGAACCTCACCTGCGCCGTCTTCCAGTACGAGGCAGACAAAGCCAGCGAGCACCTCGTCGGGAAGCTGCAGCCCTTCTGCGGCACCCTCACCGCCGACGCGGAGCACCGCCTCAATGCCGCCTACGCCGCCGGCCGCGTCCTCGAGGCCGGATGCAACGCGCACGGAGGTCGAAAATTCGAGGACGCCCAGGCGACGCAGCCCGTGCTGGCCGCCGAGGGCCACGGCTTCATCTCGGCGATGTACGTCGAGGAGGCTCGCGCCCACCAGCTCGGCCTCACCGGTGACGCCCTCGTCGAACACCGCCGTCGCTTCATCCGCCCCCTCGCGGACCAGCTCGAGCGATGGTGCGATGCCGTCGCTCCGACGCTCCTCCCCTCCGAGCCCCTGATGGTCGCTGTCGGCTACTACCAGCGGCACAAGAAGGCGCTCTTCCGCTTCATCGACGACGCCAATGTCCCCATCGACAACTCGGCTACCGAGCGCGAGTTCCAGAACGTCGCCAAACTACGCCTCAACGTCCTCTTCGCCGGCAGCACCGAGGGTGCGCACCGTGCCTGTGTCCTCTTGGGCATCATCGCCACCTGCCGTACCGTCGGTGTCCCCGTCCAGGCCTACCTCTCCTGGGCCTTCGAGCGCCTCGGCACTCACCGCGACGTCTTCGGCCTCGCCCTCGAGGAGATGACGCCCGCGGCCTTCAAGAAGACCCTCAGCTGACACGCCTACGGCGCCCAGCCCATCACGCTGGGGCTCGTCCTTCATCCCGGCGTCGCTGATCGGTCACTTCGTAGCGCACTCCGAGGTGTCGTCACCGGCCAGGATTGAGCCCACTTCCACCGAAATCACCGGGACCCAGGGGACCAGTCCTTCGAGCCGAGGGCTTGAGGTAGCGAGCGGGGTCGCGATCAACAAGGTCGGGAGTGGGTGTCGCGGTGTCGGTACAGGTGTCGCGGTGTCGGCGCCGGAGCGAGCGCAGCGAGCGGAGGCGCCCCCTGTGCCCTGAGGCCTGGGTGGAACATGGCTGAGCGACGGGCCGGAAACTTCCAGGAGCTGGGCACCACCCCGAGAATGTCGGGGAGCAGATGAGACGGACGGCCCGGACCTAACCCGAGCCGCCCAGCGGGTGGCTCCGCTTTGTCTCGGGCGGATGTTCGCCCAGGCGAGCGGCGCTGTCGAATCTTCGTCCGCTCGCACGGGTGGCACGCGAGATACTCTGCTTCCGTTCCTGCAAGCGGTGCCATCGACCATTTTGGTACTGCCATGGCCGCGAGCCGGGGCGTCGCTACTGCCAGGAGTGCTCTCCGCGCGCGAAGGAAGAGCGCGAGAAGAAGGCCCGAAGGAACTACCGGGACTCGCCGGAGGGGCGCGAGCAGCACAGCGACGAAGAGGACAGGCGCAGGAAGAAGGTCCGCGAGCTCAGCGTGCGCATGGGGGATCGCCGCCGTGCAACGGAGATGGATGAACTACGGAGTCCAGCCACGACGGCGGCGAGCGAGAGGGCCGTCGAGGAGGCCGAGGATGTGCCGAAGGAAGAAGGAGACCGAGTCGAGTGGGTGTTGGTGGCCTGGCCCGGCCTCCTCAGTGCCGCCGCGGCGCTGCTGGGGGCGGAGCTGGCGTGTCCCTTCAGCGGCCTGGTGGGCCGTGTCGTGGAGGTGGTGGGGGTCGGGGAGATGCGAGGATTTCACCTGCGAGCCGACGAGGAGCCACCATGGCGATGACGCCTGAGGAGAGGTCCGCGGAGCTGGGCGAGGTGCTGAGGCTGCGCCAGACGGAGGGGAAGAGCATCCGCGCCATCGCACGGGAGACGAAGCTGAGCCGCAAGAAGGTGCGAAAGCTACTTGCGCTGGCGAAGGGCATCCGAAGAGCCAAGGCGACCGCACCCCGCGAGTCGATACTCGCGCCGTACGCCGGGACGATCCGCGAAGCGCTGGATGACTGCGCAGACATTCGGGCACCAGCAGTGCTGGACCGATTGCGGGCCAAGGGCTACGAGGGAGGCATCACCGTTGTTCGAGACCGACTGCGGCAACTTCGGCCCAGACCGAAGCAGGAGGCCTTCTTCACACGCAGCTATGGGCCGGGCCGGATTCTCCAGGTGGACTGGGCGGACTTCGGCTACGCCATTGCGGGCTGCGCTCGACGGGTGAGCGCCTTCGTCGCGGCGATGGCCTACTCGCGGTACCTCTTCGTGCTTTTCGTCTTGAGTCAGGCGATGGGCAGCTTCCTGCGCTGCATGGACAAAGCCCTTCGCTTCTTCGGAGGGCGGACCGAGCTCGACGTCTTCGACAATATGGGCACGGTGGTCAAGGAGCGCACCGCCCAGCACGTCGTCTTCAACGCTCGCTTCCTGCAGTACGCGCACGTCCGGGGTCTCGGAGTACATGCCTGCACCCCGTATCGGCCCACCGAAAAGCCGTACGCCGAACGGCCCATCGGCTTCGTGCGGACGCGCTTCTGGCCGGGCCGTCACCCCAAGGACCTCTTTGACTTGAATGCCCAAGCAGAGAGGTGGCGTGACGACATCGCGAACAACCGCGTGCACGAAACCACGGGGAAGGTGCCCTCGCTCGTCTTCAAGAACGAAGAGCAGGAGAAGCTCCAGCCTCTCCTGACGCAGCCCTTCGACACCGACGACATCCTCAGTACCGGTGTGTCGAAGACGTTTCGGGTCGACTTCGATCGAAACGACTACAGCGTGCCCTGGCGCCTCGTGGGGCAGACGGTGCTGGTGCGCGGGGATGAGTCGCAGGTGGGAGTCTTCCTCGGACCCAAGCGTGTTGCCGTCCACAACCGAAGCTGGGACGTCGGACAGACGGTGACCGACCCATCGCACGAGCAAGGACTCCTCGAAACGAAGCCGCGTGCGGCGGTCGGGCTGCTGCCGATGGAGCTCCAGGGGCTGGGCACCGTCGCGGCCGAGTACTTCAAGATTCTCGCGGCCAACGGTCGCTCACTGCGCAAGGAGATCGAGCACCTGGTGCTGCTGAGCGAGCTCTGGGGTGACCCGCCCACGCGCGCTGCTCTGGCGCACGTCATGGCCACCGGTCACGTCGGCGCCGAGTACGTCGAGTACGTACTCCGCTACAAGTGGCACCTTCCGACGGGGCCCTCGGCGCTGAAGCTGGGGGACGCGACTCTGGACAGCATCCGCCTCGACGAGCCCGACCTCGCCGCCTACGACAACGAGCGACCGAGAAAGACACTCGACCCAGGTGAGCCGCCGGCAGACTCGACCCAGGCACCTGCCGACGACACCGGCAAGCCACGTCCCCCGGAGAAGCCATCATGAACAACGACGACGAACTCGTCCTCCTTCTCGAGAAGCTTCGCTGGCTGAAGTTGCCGGGCATGGCCAAGCTGGTCGCGGAGGTCCTTGCTGAAGCGGCCAAGAAGAACCTCACTCCGATGGAAGTCGTCCACCGTCTGTGTGACGAGGAGAAGAAGAGCCGCGTCGATGGCGCCATCAAACGGCGCCTCCGTGAGGCGCACTTCCCCGAGGTCAACACCGTCGACGCCTTCGACTTCGACTTCGACGCCTGCCGAAAAAAGCTCAAGGCCCGCTACCTCGCCCTGCATGACCTCTCCTTCATCGGAAGGGGCGTCAACCCGCTCTTCATTGGCCACCCCAGCACGGGGAAGACCTTCCTCGCTCGCGCGCTCGCCTACCGAGGGTGCCAAGCCACGCGCAGGGTCGTCTTCACCAGCGTCGCCAAGATGCTCAACGAGCTCGCCGGCGCAGAGATCCACGGGGCCCTCGAGCGCGCGATGCGAAGGTACGTCAAGGCCGACCTGTTGGTCATCGACGACTTCGCCGTCCTTGCCATGGACCAGACACAGGCCAAGCTCGCCTTCCAAGTCATCTCCGAGCGCTACGAGTACAGGCGCTCGACTGCTATTACGACGAATCGCGCCTTCAAGGACTGGCCCAAAGTCTTCCCTGATGCCCTCAACGCTGAGGTCATCGCCAAGCGGCTGACCGAGCGCTGCGAGCACTTCGTCCTCGACGGCAAAGGCTTCCACCCCGGGGTGTCCTGATGACGGCCTGTGGCATCTGGCCCACCAGGGGCAGGCTCATCGCCGTCGTGGTGGACGACTGGGGCCGGGCCGAACCCGGCAGCCTCTGTGCAACGGATGACGATGAGCGCTGGACTCTGGTCGAGCGCGTGGGCGCCGTGCATGGCCTCGATTGCGAACTCATCCTCCCGGACAGTCTGCTCAGCACCGACCGTCTTCCTCGATTCGCGCTCGTCCGTGGCCACCCCGTTTGGGTCGCCCCTTGGTCGCTCATCGACGCCATCCGCGTCGCCTCTCACCTGCGGTCCTCCTCTCGTGTTGCCGCCATGATCGCCCGGCTGCCCATCACCTCGGCGCTGTGCGGCTACCTGCGCCGCCTTCAACGCGTCCACCGCGACCCGAGGCAACTCCCGCTCCTGTAGTCCGCGAGGTCGAACACCACAAACCAAGGAGAACCCACCGCCGGCCACCACTGCACTCAAACAACCTCCGCCGGGGAGAGTCAGCCCGCCCCCGCCGTCAACCACGAGCGGATCGGCCCTGCGCGCGACTTGCGCTGTCGGCTCGGGCGAAGAACTGCCTCGAAATCACCGGCCGGGTCCCTGGTCCCCGGTGATTCCGGTGAAACTGGGGCCCAGTCTCCCCGGTGGCGACACTGGGCCCTGGTGGGAGAGAGGCCGATCGCCACTGTCATAGGCGAGGCGCACGCTGCTGCCGTCGGGAGACTTCTCCACGACGAGGTTGCCCCGCTCATCGCGCACCGACTCGACCGCCCGGCCAAGGGCGTCCGTCTCCTTGATGACTTCATTCCACTCGTTGCGCTCCGTTTCCGTCATCGCGCCAAGAGGGTCGACCGTCTTCCACACCAGCCCGCCCTGGTGGTGGTACGTCGTCTTGTGGCCCAGGGAGTTTTCGACGACGGTGACGCCGGGCTGGTAGGCAAGCTTGTGGTTGTAGATGCCCTCGTCGCCCCAAGTGTGGATGCAGCGGGCCTTCTCGTCCTT
>PMBV01000031.1 GCA_003153055.1 Myxococcales bacterium | reverse complement strand
GTGAACTGCAACCTCCAGCGCCTCGATGGGCCGGTGCGGGGTAACGGAAAAATCATTCAGGAGCTCGAGGCCGAGTTCCGCGGCGCCGGGTGGAACGTCATCAAGGTCATCTGGGGCCGTCACTGGGACCCGCTGTTCGCCCGCGACAAGCACGGCGTCTTGGCCAAGCGAATGATGGAGGCGGTCGACGGCGAGTACCAGACGTTCAAGTCGAAGAACGGGGCCTACGTTCGCGAGCACTTCTTCAACACCCCCGAGCTCAAGGCGCTGGTGGCCGACTACTCCGACGACGACATCTGGAAGCTGAACCGGGGCGGGCATGACCCCTTCAAGGTGTTCGCCGCGTACCAGGCCGCGGTGCGCCATCAGGGCCAGCCCACGGTCATTCTCGCCAAGACCATCAAGGGCTACGGCATGGGTGAGTCGGGCGAGGCGATGAACACCACGCACCAGCAGAAGAAGCTCACCAAGGACGCGATCCGCCAGTTTCGCGACCGCTTCGACGTGCCGGTGGCCGACGACGAGCTCGAGCACTTGCCCTACGTCTCGTTCCCCAAGAGCTCACCCGAGTACCAGTACCTCGAGGGGCGCCGGGCCGCGCTGGGGGGCGATCTCCCGGCTCGCCGGCGCAAGGCGGTGGCGCTGGTGACGCCGCCGTTGGCTGCCTTCGAGCGCTTTCTCAAGAGCACCGAGGATCGGGAGATCTCCACCACCATGGCCTTCGTGCAGATCCTCCAGCAGCTCCTGCGCGATCCTCAGCTCGGCAAGCACGTGGTGCCCATCGTGCCCGACGAGTCACGCACCTTCGGCATGGAGGGCATGTTTCGTCAGCTCGGCATCTGGAACCACCGAGGCCAGAAGTACACCCCGGAAGATGCGGACCAGCTGATGTTCTACAAGGAGTCCCGGCAAGGGCAGATTCTCCAGGAAGGAATCACCGAGGCTGGCGGCATGTGCGACTTCATCGCCGCGGCGACGAGCTACTCCACGCACGGGGTTCCGATGGTCCCCTTCTTCATCCTGTACTCGATGTTTGGGTTTCAGCGGGTGGGTGATCTCGCCTGGGCCGCTGGCGACATTCGGGCCCGGGGCTTCCTCGTGGGCGGCACCGCTGGTCGCACCACCTTGAACGGCGAGGGGCTCCAGCACCAAGACGGGCATTCGCACGTCCTCTCCTCCACCATCCCCAACTGTCTCTCGTACGATCCGACCTTCAGCTACGAGGTCGCCGTCATCATTCAAGACGGGCTGAGGCGCATGTACGCCGAGCAGGAGGACGTCTACTACTACCTGACGGTGATGAATGAGAACTACCGGCACCCGGCGATGCCAGAGGGCGTCGGGCCGGACATCATCAAGGGCATGTACCGGTTCAAGACCGGCGCTGGCGAGCTGGGGACCACGCCTCGCGTTCAGTTGCTCGGCTCGGGCACCATCTTCCGCGAGGTCATCGAGGCGGCGTCGTTGCTCGAGCGCGACTGGGGCGTGGCGGCCGACCTCTGGAGCTGCCCCAGCTTCACCCAGCTCGCCCGCGAAGGTCAGGCGATGACTCGCAAGGCGATGCGCAACCCTGGGCTCGAGGCGCCGCGCTGCCACGTGCAGCAGTGCCTCGACAACACGCAGGGGCCGGTCATCGCGGCCACCGACTACGTGCGGGCCTACCCCGAGCAGATCCGCGCGTTCGTCCCTCGCCGGTACGTCGTTTTGGGCACCGATGGGTTCGGCCGCTCCGACACCCGCGAGCGCCTCCGCCGCTTCTTCGAGGTCGACCGGTTCCACGTCGCGGTGGCTGCGCTCAAGGCCCTCGCCGATGAAGGCACCATTCCCGTGAGCCGGGTGACCGAGGCCATCAAACGCTACGGCATCAACGCCGACCTGCCCGCCCCTTGGACGATGTGACGGAGCCACGATGAGCACGATCGACGTGAAGGTCCCCGACATCGGTGACTTCAAAGACGTTCCTGTGATTCAAATTCTCGTCAAGCCAGGCGACGCGGTGCGGGCCGAGGATCCACTGGTGACCCTCGAGTCCGACAAGGCCACGATGGACATTCCCACGCCCAAGGCCGGCACGGTGCGCGAGGTGAAGGTGAAGGTCGGCGACCGGGTGAGCCAGGGCCGCCCCATCATCACCATCGAGGCTTCCGAGGCGTCTGCCCAGAGTGGGGCCACTGGCAACGGAAGCGCTCCTGCCCGGCCGAGCGCTCCCCGGCCGTCCGCGCCTCCGGGTGCCAACGGTCACGGCGCCGTGGCGCGACCCTCGGCAGCGGCTCCCGTGGCGACTCCTGGGCCGGTGGATCAAGAGCGCTTTCGCGCCGCCCACGCCTCGCCCTCGGTGCGCCTGTTCGCCCGCGAGTTGGGCGTGGATCTCTCTTTGGTCCAGGGCTCCGGGCCCAAGGGTCGCATCGTGAAGGAGAACGTCGAGCGCTTCGTTCGTGAGGCGCTGGTCAGCGGGCCAGCACCACGGCGCGGTGGAGGCCTCGACCTCATTCCCTGGCCGGAAATCGACTTCGCCAAGTACGGGCCGGTCGAGGTGGAGCCGCTCTCGCGCATCAAGAAGATCTCCGGGGCGAACCTGGCTCGCAACTGGGTGATGATCCCCCACGTCACCCAGTTCGACGAGGCCGACGTCACCGAGCTCGAGGCCCTGAGGGTTCGCCTCAACGAGGAGAAGGTGGGGCCCAAGCTGACCATGCTCGCCTTCCTGATGAAGGCCTGCGTGGCCGCGCTCGAGCGCTTCCCCCAATTCAACGCTTCGCTCTCGGGCGACGCGCTGGTGCTCAAGCGGTACTACCACCTCGGCTTCGCGGCCGACACGCCCAATGGCCTGGTGGTGCCGGTGGTGAAAGACGTGAATCGCAAAGGCGTGCGCGCGCTGGCCCAGGAGATGGCCGAGCTGTCCCAGAAGGCCCGGGACGGCAAAGTCGGCCCCGTCGAGCTGTCGGGTGGCACGTTCTCGATCTCGAGCCTGGGCGGCATCGGAGGGACCGCCTTCACGCCCATCATCAACGCGCCCGAGGTCGCGATCCTCGGGGTGTCAAAGACGGTGACCCGACCCGTGTGGGACGGTGAGAAGTTCGCGCCTCGCCTCATGCTGCCGCTGTCGCTGTCGTACGATCACCGGGTCATCGACGGCGCCACCGCCGCGCGCTTCACCTCGTTCCTCGGGCAACTCCTGGCCGACCTGCGGAGGACGCTCCTGTGAACCAACCGAGAGAAGTTCGCGTGCCGCCGATGGGCGACTTCAAAGACGTCCCCGTGGTGCAGGTGCTGGTGAAGCCGGGTGACCCGGTGAAGGCCGAGGATCCGCTCGTCGTCCTCGAGTCGGACAAGGCGTCGATCGAAGTGCCCTCTCCCGCCACCGGTGTCATTCGGGAAGTGCGCGCCAAGGTCGGAGAGCGAGTCAGCGAGGGGACGGTGCTCGTCATTCTCGAGCCGAGCGCCGAGACCGCCGCATCACCAGCGCCGGCCACTGTCGCGCCCCCAGGCCCCACCTCGTCGAGCGCCGCGCCACCGAGCCCCGGGCCTTTGGCGGCGTCCACCAGCGTCAAGCGGGAGGGTGCCATCGAGTGCCAGGTGCTGGTGCTCGGCTCGGGCCCTGGAGGGTACAGCGCTGCGTTTCGCGCCGCCGATCTCGGGCTGTCGACGGTGCTGGTCGAGCGCTACCCGACGCTGGGCGGGGTCTGCCTCAACGTCGGCTGCATTCCCTCGAAGGCGCTCTTGCATGTCGGGGCGGTGATGGACGAGGCCCGGGCGATGGCCGAGCACGGGGTCTCGTTCGGAGCGCCCCAGGTGGATCTCTCGAAGCTCCGAGGGTGGAAGGACAAGGTGGTGGGCAAGCTCACCCAGGGCCTCACTGGCATGGCCAAGGCCCGCCAGGTGCGGGTGCTGCGTGGCGTTGGCGCCTTCCTCGATGCCCACCACGTCGAGGTCGAGCTGATGGAGGGGCCGGCCCAGACCAAGACCGGCGCCACGGCGGTGATTCACTTCGAGAAGGCGATCATCGCCAGCGGCTCCCAGGCAGTGCACCTGCCGTTCATGCCGGTCGATCCTCGCATCGTCGACTCCACCGGGGCGCTGGGGCTCGTCTCGATTCCCCGGCGCATGCTGATAGTCGGCGGCGGCATCATCGGGCTCGAGATGGGCTCGGTGTACTCGTCGCTGGGGGCCCGCCTCGACGTGGTCGAGATGCTCGACGGGCTGATGCAGGGAGCCGATCGAGACCTGGTGCGCGTGTGGGAGCGGTCGAACCGCCACCGCTTCGACCGAATCATGCTGAAGACCAAGACGGTGTCGGCACAGGCGCGGCCCGACGCGGTGTACGTCACCTTCGCTGGAGAGGCCGCTCCCGAGGGCCCGCAGCCGTACGATCTCGTGCTCGTGGCGGTGGGACGGAGCCCGAACGGCAAGACCATCTCCGCCGAGAAGGCCGGGGTGCAGGTCAGCGATCGCGGCTTCATTCCCGTCGACTCACAGATGCGCACCAACGTTCCCCACGTCTTCGCCATCGGCGACGTGACGGCGCCTCCGATGCTCGCCCACAAGGCCGTGCACGAGGGCCACGTGGCCGCCGAGGTCGCCGCGGGCCACAAGCGGTTCTTCGACGCGCGCGTCATCCCCTCGGTGGCCTACACCGATCCGCAGGTGGCCTGGGTCGGCCTCACCGAAGACGAGGCCAAAGCTCAGGGCCGAAAGGTGGGCAAGGGCCTCTTCCCCTGGGCCGCGTCGGGTCGCGCCATCGCCAACGGGCGCGAAGACGGGGTCACCAAGCTGCTGTTCGACGAGGAGACCCACCGGGTCGTCGGCGGTGGCATCGTGGGCGCAGGGGCGGGTGATCTCATCGCCGAGATCGCCCTCGCCATCGAGATGGGCGCCGACGCGGTGGATCTGGGCAAGACCATCCACCCCCACCCGACCACCAGTGAGTCCGTCGGCATGGCCGCCGAGGCCTTCGAGGGCGTCTGCACTGACCTCCCACCCTCGCGGAGGAAGCCGGGAGACGAGGGGAGCCGCGCGGTGGAGCGTGGTCCACTCGCGGGTGTCACGCCGCGTACGTGAGGCGCCCTTAGGAGGGGTCGCTGCCGAGCACGTGCGTGGCTGCGAAGCCCGAGTCGAGATCGCTGATGGTCACCGTGACGAGCCCCTGCTCATCCACCGAGTAGCGCTCGGAGATGAGGGCGCCCAGGCCGTCGAGACGCCGAATCGGCACGGCACCCAGCGGGGCTCCTCGCAGGCTCGGATCGAAGGGGAAGAGCACCTCGGTCAACGGCGCGATGTCACCCTGGGGGTAGCCCTGGGCGTCGAAGCTGGCGCACTCGAAGAAGCGGAAGTCGCCGAGGTTGTGCATGGCCCGGTACCGGCGTTCCACCTCGAGGGGCCGCTGGCCCGGCTTGGGCAGCAGCGTCTGTTTGGTGAAGATGGTGTCGTAGCTCGCCACCTGGCCGTCGGAGGCCTCGCGGAAGACGCCGAAGTGCCGTGAGAAGCGGTCGGAGAGCTCGAACAGCGGGCGCTCGTCGGCCGCGATGGCGAGGCCGATGGCCACCGCGCCGTGCGGGTAGGGAGAGCGATGGACTCGACGGCCGAACTCGGCTCTCAGGGCGCGGGCCACCACGGGCAGCGCGCTGGCGCCTCCCACCACGTAGACGCCAGCCACGTCGGCCAGGGGGTCGTCGAGGTCGGGCATGCGCTGGAGAATTGGCCGCATGGCCTCGATGGTGCGGGCCACCAGCGGCTCACAGGCATCGTAGAAGGCGTCGACCGGCAGGGTGAGCTCAGGGCGCTGCGCTTCGAGACCGGAGATTCGCTCGAGGTCGATGGTGAGCTTCCGCGAGCTCGTGCCCAGCTCTTCCTTGGCGGCCCGGCAGAGATCCGCCAGGCGTCGGCGCTGGTGCGGGCCGAGGCGAGACAGCTCGATGCCGCCCGCCTTGGCCACCAGGCCGACCAGCACCTCGTCGAAGTCGTCGCCTCCTACCTCGGCCAGCCCGGCGGTCATCACCACGTCGTGCTCCACCCCGGTCATCAGCACCAGCGAGGCATCGAAGGTGCCGCCGCCGAGGTCGTACACCAGCACGTGCTCGCGCTTGGAGGTCAACGTGCGGGCGTGCCGGTGGGCGTACTCGAAGCCAGCCGCCGAGGGCTCGTTCAGCATCGCCCGCACCGAGAAGCCGGCCCGGCGGAACGCCTCGAGGGTGAGGAACCGCTGAGTACAGAAGGCGTTGGCGGGCGCAGCGACGACGGCCTCGAGTGGCTCGCTGGGGCCCAGAGACTTGGCCACCGTGGACCGGGTCTCGAGCGCCGACTTGAGGGCGGTGAGGAGCCCAGTGACCAGCTCGGTCGGCGAGACCTCGCGGCGGCCCAGCGTGACCGAGGCCTTGGAGCGCAGCGTGTGGTGCCCCAGGAGCCGCTTGAAGGACCTCGCCTGGCTCCAGCTGGGCTCATCGACCACCGCGAGGGCGTCGAGACCGTACCTGAGCTCGCCATCGCGCTCGGCGACGATGGAGGGGAAGGTGTCGATGGTGTCACCGCTTTCCGTCTCGAAGCTCACCAGCGGGAAGTTTCCCCGGTCGGCGAAGGCAACCACGGTGTGGGTCGTCCCGAAGTCGATGCCAAGGCGCACCTCAGGGCATATAGCGCCAAATCTCCTCCGCCTGAAGCGCTGCGCCCAGCCCCAAACTCCGCACTCAGAATCTGGAGCTGGCTCGCTGGGCGTTTCCGAGAGGGTGAGCACACGTGAGAAGCCACGAGCGGATTCGTGACAGGCGTCCTCAATTGCCTCGCACGTTCGAAACACCTGATGTTCTCGATATGCGGCGCAACCCCGAGCGGGCGCTCTGCCCACTCGTGTGGGCACCTGTTTCGCCCCAGGAGCCATGCCGCTCCACGCTCGAGCACAGTGCATGCGCGGGGTTGCCGCGACGGGGTTTCCCCCAGGGGATTCGCGTGCTCGCTGACTCGTCGCCGGGGTCCTTGGAGCGGTTGTCGTGCGGCCGAGCGGTTCTCGCTTCGCCGCGGCGGTCCTGGCCCTGGAGGCAGTATGCACGGAACGAAGAGAATGAGTGAGAGTGCTCAGCGAAGGCTCCTCGCCGTCGGAGCTTCAGCGCTCGCGGCTGTGCTGGCGAGCTGTGGGCCCGGGAGCACGACGACGGTGCTCGGCGCTCAAGGTGGGGTGGTGAGCCTCGAGAGCGGGCTGACGCTCGAGGTTCCCCAGGGCGCCCTGTCGAACCGGGTTCAGGTGACCCTGCAAGAGAACCGGCTCGATGGCTACTCCGACATTCAGATTGAGCCGGTCGGCGCCGCCCTCACGGCGCCAGTCTCGCTGAGCTGGGCGGACGAAGGAGACGACACCCTGGAGAGCGACGGAGTCGAGCCGATCTCCATCGACCGGAGCGGCGGGCGCGCTCATGCGTCGCTGCACCACTTTGGGCACTTCCGGCACTGGAGGCACTGCGGCCGCGACGGCGGAGTCGACGGTGGCGCGTGCCCCGGCCGGGTCCACGACGACGGCGGCATCTCGGGCCACGGGAAGAGCTGCGACGGCGGCGGGTGCTCCGATGGCGACGATGACGACCGTGACGGCGGCGAGGGCCATGGCCCGCGCGGCGGGTGCACCGGCGCCCACGACGCGGGTCACCACCCGAGCCCGGGTGACAATGCGGGCTGCCACGAGGGAGGCGAGCACCACGGTGGGGGTCACTGCTCCGGTGGGCATGCCACTGACGCCGGGGTCCGCTTCGACGGCGGCCTGCCTCAGGTGCCCTGAGAGGCCTCAGGCGCCACGCTCGACTTCGAAGACCTGGTGGACGAGCCGCTCGATCGCGGGGGTGGGCTGGCCGGCGCGTTTGCCCAAGGCGATGTATTCCCGGAGCTGGGCCTCGGACTGTCGACGGACCTTGGTGAAGTGGGCCTGAAAGAACTCCTCGAGAGAGAAGGGGACCGCCCACCGAGCCAGCCAGAGAGCCAGGCGCAGCACCCATGGCCTGAGGAGCCGCGGGCCCAGCGGCTGTCGGGTGCCGAGTTGCGCGGCGGCCACGGCCGACGCTTCCCGGGTCGCGGCGAGGGAGTCGGTGAGCCAGGGGCCTTGAGCGAGCGCCCGGTAGGACCAGCCCGCGGCCTCCAGCGCGACGACGTGTGGAATGAGGACCGCCGAGCCGAACGCCCCCGCTCTCCGGGCGTCTCCCGAGACGGCGGCGCAGCCTCCTCGGCGGAGCAGCTTGACGGCAGCCGCGCGACGCTGCTCGGGGCCCTCGAGCACCAGCGTCACCATCGGGGGGAGCCAGTAGCTGACACCCAGCCCCGACGAGCGACTCATCAGCGAGATGAGGCCAACCACCGTGCGCTCCTTCGGCGGGGCGAGCCGGTCGACGACCTCGAGGCCCGCGGGAAGGAAGACCAGCGTGGCGTCGCCGGTGGCGGCGACCAGCGAGGTGACCCAGTCTGTCTCGAGCGAGGGCGAGGGTACGCACAGCCACACCTGCGCCCACTGCTCGGCCCTCAGCTCGTCGAGCGACGTGAAGAAGCGGTGGGGCCGAAAGGCGGCGGTGCGCGGGCGGCCCCAGCGCCGCAGCCGATCCAGGTGGAAGGCTCGCGAGCTGGGCAGCGCGTGGCTCTTTCGAACCAGGTACGAGACGCGAGCGCCGCCCTGGGCGAGGTGAAAGCCGAAGACTTGGCCGATGGCTCCGGCGCCCACGATGAGCACGTTCATGGGGCGCCCGTCTCGCGCGGCCTCGGCCCGGAGTCGGGCCTCACTTTCGATGACCGAGGGCGGCCGCGGTGGCGCGAAGGAGTGGCCCCGTGCCCACCGGCTCCCCGGAGGCGTTCTTCATCCACAGGTCGGGGGTCACCGCTCCGTACTTCGTCATCCGTTCGATCTCCGGGCCGATCTTCCCCGTCTTGCGCACCTGCTCCTCCAACTGGAACGCGATGAGGTGCCCCAGCGGGTAATTGAAGAGGTACAAGGGGTAGCTCACCATGTGCGAGTAGATGCCGAGGAGCGGCGTGTCTTTGCCCCCCAGCACCGGCGCGTAGGAGCGGTTCCAGCGAGCCTTCGAGATGGCCACCGTCGCCTCCCTGAGCTCGGCGGGCGTCGCGTGGGGGTGCTGGTACATCCAGTGCCACACGGCGAGGTCGACCAGGGCCACCCCGGCGATCTCCCACGTCATCCAGAAGTCGTTGAGCACCCGCAGACGCTCCTGCTCCGCGTCGGGTGTGCCCAGGCCGAGCAGCTCGAGGTCCTTGGCCTGGAAGACGAAGGCCACGGCCTCGGTGAAGGCCGTGTTGGGCACTCCGGCGAGGAGCGTGTGGTCGACGTCGTAGAGCGAGAACACCTGCTCCACGTTGTGGCCGAACTCGTGGACCGCGATGTTGTAGCCCTTGTAGTTCATGCCCGTCTTCTCGACGCGGGTCCGCAGCCGGGGGAAGTCGCCTCGCCGAGCCGACTGCATCGCGTGCCCGGCGCCGCGAGACGGGTCCACTCGAATGCGCTGGGCCAGGTACTGGGCACGCTCGGCGGTGAAGCCGAGCTCGGTGAGAATTCGCACCATGTCCTGGGCGAAGGCCTCGGCGGTGGGGTACTTGGCGCGCACCTTCTCGTCGAGCTGCGCCTCGGGCACGGTGCCGCGCGGGAGGAAGCCGTTGTACCAGAGGTCGGCGGGTTCGAGCGTGCGGTGGAGCCGGTGCTCGATCTCCGCGGCCACCTTCGAGACCAAGGGCGAGGCGAGCACCTCTTCGAGCATCGCCTCGACGCGAGCCTCGGGCAGCTCGGCGCCCTCGAAGGCCCTGGCGATGGCCGTGGGCGCGGTGGGGGCGAAGGGGTCGGCGGCCTTCTGGGCGAGGAAGTTGGCCCACAGGCGCTGGTACCGCACGTCGGCTTCGGGCTTGGCGTCGGGGGCCACCGGGCGGCTGGGGGCGTCGGCCTCGAGCGCCTCGGCGGGCGTCACCGTCACGGTGTTGGAGAAGGGCTCCCAGTCGACTCGCGGGTTGTCGATGACGGCCGCGGGAATGGTCTGGGTGACGATGCGCTCCATCACCTTGATGATGAGGCGTTGCTTCTCGAGGCCCTTGGGGTCGGCGTAGCAGGCCTTGAGCTCGTCGCGGAGGTTCCAGTGGGTGATGAGCCGCTTGCCGGAGGGGAAGGGCCGCTTGCCCTTGGCCGTCACCACGTGGTGCATCCACAGGTTGTACTCGGCGATGTAGAGGTCGGCGGCGGCCCCGGCGGTGGCGATCTCCTGCTGCACCTTGGCTGGCACCCGCCGGGCGAAGCGGCCAGTGAGGCGCGCCTCGGCCCAGGCCCGCCGGCTCCAGGTGGGCCCCGCGGCCAGCCGCTCCTCGAGCGTGGTGAGGGGGAAGTTGAGCAGGGCGACGAAGGCTACCTTGGTCTCGAAGAGATCCTCCGTCAGGTGGGCGGCCGGGTTCCACGCACCGAAGCGCGGGTCGAGCTGGCGCGAGATGGGACCCAGGTCGAGCTCGGTGGGCCGCCGCACCTCTCGGCCGATCTCCAGGAAGTGACCGTCGACCTGTTCGAGGAGCTCTTCGAAGCGGCGGAAGGCGAGGTCGAGCTCCTGGGGGTCGCTGATGAAGGACTCCGAGGCGAAGGCGCCGAGGTCGCCGTCGTCGCTCGTCCACAGGGAGCTGACCTGGTCGACGCCCCGCTCGATTCGCTGGCGCTGAGCCTCGCCGTGCTGCTCCACCAACTTCGCCTTGAGTGTCTTGGAGTCCATCGGGGTCGCCGCCAGCGCAAGTGCCAACAGGAGCATATGGGTCAGACAGTTGGCGAGCCGAGCGCCGAATGCAAGCCCGCCGACGCTCTAGGCGCGGGTGACGAAGCGCTGCGCCAAGGGAGAATCGGGGGCCTGCACATAGGCGCCGGTGGCCGGGTTCCACTCTCGTCTCGAGACGTGCACGGCGTAGGCTCGAGGGTCGATCTCGTACACGTGGTACCCACAGCGCTTGACGTGGAGGTCGGTGGCGCTCCCGGGGTTGATGACGTGGCGCCGCCGGGTCTGCACCACGAAGGGCCGGTGCATGTGGCCATGCACCACCAGGTCGACCCAGATGTCGTCGCGATCGACGAGCCCGACGAGCTCGAGGTCATCTCGCAGGCCATGGCTGCGAACGTCGCGGCGGCCGCTCGAGCGGAGCAGGCCATAGTGCAGGGCGAGGATGACGAAGCGCGAGCGGAGCGACGTATCGCTCACGATGTCGAGGAGCTTCTTGCGCTGCTCCTCGCCGACCCGCCCTGAGGAGTCGATGAGGCTGGTCGGCCGGCTCACATCGAGACCGACCAAGGTGACGTGCTCGTCGAGGGCCTTCACCAGGGGAAAGGTGCCGCCCTCGCACAGCTCGCCGAAGTGATGCTCGAACAGACCGGTGGCGCCGCTGACGTAGCGGTCGTGGTTTCCCGGCAGGCAGGTGAATCTCCGTGGCTGGTGGAGCCGCTCGCCGAACACCTCCGACACCACCTGGAACTCGGCCTCGGTCGACACGCCGGTGAGGTCTCCGGTGCACAGCGCGTGGTCGACCGCCTGAGCGTCGACATCGGCGAGGAGCGCTGCCAACCGCGCGTCGCTCCCGGCGAAGTGCCGACCCCGCCCGGCCAGCGAGTAGCTCGCCACCGCCGCCAGCCGCTTGAGCGCGAAGCCGCCCGAGAGGGGACAGTGGGTGATGTGCACGTCGGAGAAGTGGGCCAGCCTCATCGCCCGACCGTGGCCCGGAACACCACGCCCTCGCCACTGAGGGTGAGCGCGCTGCTCTCGGCCGCGTCGACGAAGACCGAGGCGCCCCGCTGGAGCCGGTGACGCTCGGTGCCGCTGTCCACCTCGACGGTCCCCTCCACGACCAGCAAGATGTCGGGCCCGTGGCGATCGAGCGTGACGGGGCCCCCGTGGAGCTTCAGGCGGGTCAGCTCGAAGTCGGGGGCCGGCGTCTGGTAGGTGAAGATGTCTCCTTGGGCCTCGACCAGGTCGATAGGCCCCTCGCGAAAGTCGAGCACCCGGAGCAGCTCGGGCACGTCGATGTGCTTGGGGGTCAAGCCGCCCCGCAGAACGTTGTCGGAGCTGGCCATGATCTCCATGCCCACGCCCTCGAGGTAGGCGTGCATCTTCCCCGCGGGCAGGTACAGCGCCTGGCCGGGCTTCAGGGTGACCAGGTTCAGGAGCAGGGCTCCCAGCACGCCGACGTCGCCGGGGTATTGCGTGCCGAGCCTCAGCGCCCAGCTACACTCTCGAGCGAAGGCGGCGGGAGCCTTGCTGCGACACCCGTTCACCGCCGCCTGGGCCAGCTCGGCCCGCTCGTGCGTCGGCCGGGTCATGACCCACTCGAAGTAGCCCCTGAGCCCGCCGCTCTTGATGCGCGAGGCGTCGAGGCCGAGCGCCTCGAGCAGGGCCACCGACTCGTCGGCCCGGCGAAACCCGCACAGCGCGTGGAACTCCGAGAGGGCGCAGAGGAGCTCAGGCTTGTGGTTCGGGTCTTTGTAGTTCCGGTGGGGCGCCGAGCGGGGCACACCCAGGGCCTCTTCCCGCGAGAAGCCTTCTTGCGCCTGCTGGAGGCTGGGGTGGGCCTGGAGAGAGAGCGGCTGGGCCGCGGCCAGCACCTTGAGCAAGAAGGGAAGGTTGGGGCCGAACCGCGCCAAGACGTCACGACCCAGCGCCGTCACCGGCGAGTAGAGAATGTACCGGCTCAACGGCTCGAGGCCCGCGGGCCCCATCACCGTCGAGGGGGCCGATGCGTGAGCGCCGAGCCAGAGCTCTGCCTGGGGCGTGGGTGACGGTGGGCGGCCGAGCAGCCCCGCAATCGCGGTCAGGCTCCCCCACGCATAGGGTTGCACCGGGTTCTCGAGAAGGCGCACCCCCCTTTCATACACAATCGCAGGAGGAAGGGCAGGTCTTGCGCATCGGGGACCAGGCGAAACCTCGCGCGGGGCCACATCGTGTTGACAGCGTCGTATTCTGGATTAAGTCTAAGCCAAGAATGAATCCAGACCTGGTCCAGCGCCTCAAGGCGGCCGGTATTCAGCCCTCAGCCCAGCGGCTGGCGGTGGCCGAGTACGTGCTCGACACCGAGGACCACCCCTCGGCGGACCAGGTGCTGGAGCAGGTGCAGGCGATGGTGCCGATGCTGTCGCGGGCCACCGTCTACAACACCTTGAATCTCTTCGTTGAAAAGGGTCTGCTCCGGCAGTTGGTGCTGTCAGAAGGTCGGGTGGTGTTCGACCCTCGGCTGGAGCCGCACCACCACTTCGTCGACGACGAGACAGGCAGCATCGATGACGTGCCGTGGCAGGCGGTGAAGGTGGGTGACGTCGGTACGTTGAAGGGTTACGAAGTGCGTGAGTACATGGTCGTCTTGCGGGGTCGGAAGCTTGGCGGACCCCGCACGGGAGGCCGCCCCCGCGGCTCGCCTCGGTCCCGGAATGTAGGTCGCTAAAGCAACAACCCCGCAGCATCACTCGTACAACCGAAAGGAAGCCCCATGCTCTCACCAGGAAGCAAAGCCCCCGAGTTCAAGACCCAGGCCTGTGTCAGCGTCGAGAAGGGCCAGGAGTTCAAGTCCATCAGCAACAAGGACTACCCCGGCAAGTGGATCGTCTTCTACACCTACCCCAAGGACTTCACCTTCGTGTGCCCGACGGAGATCGTCGAGTTCGACAAGAAGAAGAAAGACTTCGAGGATCGCGGCGCGGTGCTGCTGGGTGGCTCGACCGACAACGAGTTCTCGCACCTGGCGTGGCGCAAGGACCACGCCGACCTGAAGAAGCTGAACCACCCCCTGCTGCACGTCAACCCGCCGATGGCGGAGGCCTTTGGCCTGCTGCAGCCGAGCGCCGGCGTCGCGCTCCGTGCGACGTTCATCGTCGATCCCCAGGGCGTGGTCCGCTACTCGTCGGCCAACGATCTCTCGGTGGGCCGGAACGTCGACGAGGTGCTGCGCGTGCTCGACGGCCTGCAGACCGACGAGCTGTGCCCCTGCAATTGGCACAAGGGTGAAGAGACCCTGACCCAGAAGCTGAAGAAGGCCTGACCTCTTCGTCTTTGCCCGGAGCGTGGCGCCACACGGCCGCGCTCCGGCTCTTCTCGAAACGTCGATTCGACCCCAGGAGATGCCATGGAGAAGGTGAACGCCCTCAGGGAGACGCTCCCCGACGCAGCGCGCGACATCAAAATCAACCTGCAGAACGTGCTCACTCCTGGGGTTTTGAACCTCGCCCAGACCTGGGGTGTGGCGGTGACGTGCGCGTACACCGCGCGCAACCAGAAGCTGCTCCGGGCCATCGTGGGTGACGCCAAGGCCGCCGGGGTCGAGGAGACCGTGCTCGACGACGCCAAGGCCGCCGCCATTCTCATGGGCATGAACAACGTCTACTACCGGTTCCGCCACGTCATCGGGAAGGAGTCGTACTCGCAGAAGCCAGCCCGACTGCGGATGCTGCGCACCAACCAGGTGGCCTCGGTGAAGGTCGACTTCGAGCTGTTCTGCTTCGCCGCCAGCGCCATCAACGACTGTGAGACCTGCATGCGGAGCCACGAGGCCGTCGTCATCGAGGGCGGCCTCTCGGAGGACGCGGTGCACGATGCCGTGCGCATCGCGGCGACGATTCATGCCGCGGCCATCGCGGTGGAGACGATGCCCGACTGAGCTCGCCGGTCAGCGCGCCTCGAGCGAGAGGAGCGCGGGCCAGTCGATGGTGTTGCAGGTCGCCCAGAGCGCGTGGTCGTCGTCCACGACGTGGACCTCGAGGGCGCTGAACACCCGCCGGGCGAGCTGAAGGGCTGGCTCCATGGGCACCACCTCGTCGCGGGTGCCGTGGAACAGCCAGGTCGGCACGGCTACCGGTTGTTCCGCGGCCCGCTCGAAGTCTGGGTGGTGGAGCAGCGCCGGAGCCAGGAGCACCAGCTTCTTGACCCGGCCCGGGTTCGAGCAGGCCCACAAGGCGGCCATCAGCCCACCGAAGCTCGAGCCGACGATCATCCACTCCGGTTCGTCGCCGAGAATGGGCGCGAGCCGCCCCATTCGCTCGTCGAGCGACCCTTCGAAGTCGGGAATGATGATGTCGGGAAAGATGCCTCTGAGCAGCGTCGCCTTCAGCCCGCGACTGCTCCCCTCGAGGCCGTGCAAGAAGATGCGTTTCATCCTCCTACGATACACGGCGCCCGAGTGCCACGCGGAGGCTCCTATTCGCCGTTCAGTCTCACCACCGGGTAGTCGGCCCCCACGGTGGGCACTTCGAGCAACCCATTTTCCACCGCGCCGTCGTCGCTCTCGGGCTCACACAGGTAGACGGCGATGGCGCCCAGTGGCTGGTCGGTGGACACCGTGCTCCAATCGGGAGGCGCCTCGACGGCGGCGGTTCTCCAAGACACTCGCAGCTCTCCCACCTGCGCCGCCTCGAGAATGCCCCGGCCTGCCTCGGTGCCCAGCGCCTCGACCTTGGCGACCTCTCCGGTCACGGGCCTCCGAGGGGCGGCGTCGATCCGCAGGCCATGGCGCTCGAGGTGCGCGGCGAGGCGAGGCGGCACCAGGTAGGCCCTGGGTCGGTCGATGACCGTCGTGCCCACGAAGCGCGCGAAGTGAGGGAGCGAGACCGTCGTCGGCGCACCGTCGAGGGTCCTCGGCGTGCGGGTGAGCACCGTGAAGGGCTCGGCGAAGGCCTCGAGCCTGTACCGCACGGCGATTCGGTCAGGAGGTCGCTGGCTCGCGGCCACCACCTGGCGCACCTCGTCGGCGTGCCGGGCGACCCAGGTCAGCGTCTCGAGCTGCCAGGCCGATGCCGTCGCCACCCGCTGCTCGAAGGAGAGGTAGCTGTAACACTCGAGGAGCAGATCGAGTCGGTTGGTGAGCCCGCGATAGTTCGAGCCGAACCGAGGGTGGTGGGGGTACGTCATCCACCCCTCTCCGACGGTGCCCTCGGGGTTCACGTCGCCGCCGGCATCGAGGGCCCGCTCGTCTTCGGCGAAGTTGCCGTACCAGCCCGACTCGAAGCCCCGCCGCTTCACCGCCGCGATGACGTCGGGCACCAGGCGTCGGCGCATGAATTCGATGGGCTCGGCTCTCCCGCTCTGGGCCGTGTGAGGGACGTCGATGGTCATGTGAAAGCGGTGCACCGAGCCGTTGGTGGCGTGGTTGTCGACCGTGAGGTCGGGCGCCCAGGGGAGACAGACGTTGGCCTGCAACAGCCGCATCTCGGGGGCCGCCTGGCGCAGGTAGTCGCGGTTCAAGTTGATGCCGTGGCTCTGGGTGCGCGTCCCCACCACGGGCCCGGGCTGCCCCTCGAGGCGCTTCAGGTTCAGCACGCGGTTCTCGGGCGCGATGGCGTCGTTCCCGTCGGGGTTGAAGAGGGGAATGACCAGGAGCGTGAGGTGCTCCAAGAGGTCGCCGTGCGCGCCGTTCAGGAGATCGCGCACGAAGGCGAGGCTCGCCTCCTTGCCCTCGACCTCGCCGGGGTGGATGCCGTCCATCATCAGCACCACCGGCAGCTCGGCCCGTCGCGCGTCTTCGGGGGTCCGCACGCCCTTGGTCGAGAGAATGAGGAGCGGCAGGTCTCGGCCTCCCGGGCTCTTTCCAAAGGAGGTGATGTGGAGGCGTGGGTCTCTCTTCGCGTCGAGGCCGGCCAAGAAGGCCATCACGTCGGCGTGGAGTGACGTCTCGCGATAGCCGGAGGATTCTGCGCGGGTGAGGAGCATGGCCGCGGGAGTCTGGCCGAAGGAGGTGGTCTTTCGCCACAGGCTCGCTTTCAACCGCCGAGGTCGACCACCCGCCACAGGTACCAACTGGCCACCGTGCGGTACGGACGCCACTGGTCTCCATGCGCTTCGAGCTCGTCTTTCTCGACCAGCTGGCCCAGGCCATACAGCGACGTGAAGCCCTTGCGCACGCCGAAGTCGTCCACCGGCAGCACGTCGAGGCGGCCCAGGCGGAACATCAGCATCATCTCCACCGTCCACCGGCCGATGCCTCGAACCTGGATCAACCGCTCGATGATCGCCTCGTCGTCCATGCGGTGCAAGGCACGGGAGGGCGGCACCGTCCCGTCGAGCGTCTTGGTGGCGAGGTCGCGTATGGCCAGCGCCTTGGCGCGCGACAAGCCGCAGGAGCGCATGGCGGGGAGACGCGCGGTGCGCATCACCTCGGCCGTGGGCCACCGACCCTCGGCGAAGCGCTCCTTGACCCGACGGACGATGGTCTGGGCCGCGGTGCCGTTGAGCTGCTGGTGGGCGATGGAGTTGAGCAGAGCCGAGAAGGGCTCAAAGCGCGCGCTCCGCTCGAGCATGCAAGGGCCGACCCGCTCGATGACCTGGCCGAGCGTCGAGTCCACCGCCTTGAGGTGTCGCTCAGCGACCCGGAGTGTCTGCTCGAAGTCCACCTTCTTCATGACACGACCTTAGCCAAATCGCGGGGTGGGTCACCTCCGCCCACCGTGCCGAGTGCCCTTTGGCCGGGGCTCGTCTATGCTGCGCCACCGAATGGCCGAATTGGATCGCGTGGCAGGTCGTATCCTCGTCATCGACGACGACCGCTCGGCGCGGGTGCTGCTCGAGCGGGTGTTGGTGAAAGCAGGCCATCAGGTGGTTCTGGTCGACACGGCGGAGGAGGGGCTCCGGCAGCTCAACCAAGGAGCGTTCGACCTCCTCATCACCGACAAGAACCTTCCCGGCATCGACGGCCTCGAGCTGTTGCGCCAGGCCCGCCAGCGAAACCCCACCATGAAGGCCATTCTGATGACGGGGTTCCCCACTGCCGAGACCAAGTCTCACGCCGAGACGCTGGGGGTGTACTCCTATGTGACCAAGCCCTTCGGCGTTCACGACATCGTCGACATGTGCCAGGCGGCGCTCCAGTCGAGGGTGGGCGCGTGAGCGGCAGGCGGGTGATGGTGGTCGACGACGACCGAGAGGTGTGTGAGCTCGTGGCTCGGACGCTGATGAAGGCAGGGTTCGACGTGGCCAGCGCGCTGAGCGGAGAAGAGGGCCTCGAGCGCCTGGCGGACTTCAAGCCGGCGTGTCTGGTGGTCGACAAGGTGCTGCCGGGCCTCGGTGGCCTGGAGCTGATGAACGAGGCGAGGCGTCGGCAGCCGGGCCTCCCGGTGGTGTTGATCACCGGCTACCCCGAGCCCTTTCAAATCGGAGAAGGCCGCCCCGACGCGGTCATGCTCAAGCCCTTCATCAGCCTCAAGGCACTGTGCGACACCGTGTCGGCGGTGCTCGACTCCTCGGGCTTCGAGTGGCCACTGGCCCAGTTGAGGCAGCGCGTGGCGGCGGTGGTGTCCGAGCTCTCCCCGGTGCGCAAGAAGAAGGGCCTCTGAGCCCCCGCGAGGTCATCCTGGCGACGGCGGGCGCGCTGGTGACGCTCGCGGCGGTGGTGATGAGCCTCTGGCCGCCCGAGCGAGAGGCGGAGGATTCGGTGCACGCGGCGGTGGTGTTTCAAGCCGTGGGAGACCTCAAGCGCCGGCCTGGCGAGACCTTGGGCTGGCAACGGCTGGTCAAGGGCATGGGCATCTTCGACGCCGACGCCGTCTTCGTCCCACCAGGAGGCGCGGGGGCTCTCCGCTTCGACGATGGCACCGAGCTGTTCCTCGACGAGCGCTCGCTGGTGGTGGTCGAGCACGCGCCCAGGGGTCGGCGCCTCACGCTTCGCCAAGGCGCGCTGTCGGGGCGGGTGGGGGCGAGCGGGCTCTCTCTCGACACGCCGGCAGGTCGCGCCACCGTCGAGGCGTCGAGCGAGGTGCGCGTGGTGCTGGGCCAGTCGGTGGCCGAGTTGAGCGTGCGGCGAGGTTCGGTCCTCATGGGCCCGGCGCGCACGGTGCTGGCCGGCCAGCGCGCGGTCGCGGGGAGCCAGGGTGTCGAGCTGCTTCCTCCCTGGCCGGTGGAGCTGGTCGCCCCCGAGGCGCAGTGGCACAAGGTCTTCTCTGGCTCACCGGGAGACGTGGAGCTGCGTTGGAGTGGAGCGCTTCCTCACGGGGCCAGGGTCCAGCTGGCGCATGATCGCCTGTTCGCCTTCGTGGATCGCGACCTCGTCGTGCAGGGAACGAGCCTGATGGTGGAGCGGCCCACGCCTGGGGTCACCTGGTGGCGTGTCTTGGACGAGCGGGGCAGGCCGATCTCCGAGGCCCGTCGCTTTGTCTTGGTCGAAGATGTCCCTCCGGCGGCGATCGCGCCAGCCGAGGGCGAGGTGGTGCTGGCTCCGCCGGGCGCCGTGGTGGCCTTCGGCTGGACGTCCCGGGCAGACGCGGAGCGGTACCGTCTCGAGCTCGCCGCCTCGCCGGCCTTCGAACCGGTTGTCCGGTCGGAGGAGGTGACCCAGCCGAGCGCACGCGTGGTGCTCGGGCTGTCAGAGGGCGTGTGGTACTGGCGGGTGCGGTCGATCGACGCAGCCGAGCCGGGCGCGGCTTCGAAGCCCAGCCGCTTTCGTCTGATTCATCGAGCTATCCCCAATGCGCCGGAGCTCCTCAAGCCGGAGATTGAGCTCGGAGAATAGGGGTCTCACCAGCATCCTCATCCGCTCGCCTGCGGACCTGCTGCGCAGCGATCGTCTTCTCGGGCGAGGCTCATCGGAGGCGAGCAGTGCGGAGAGGCGGCTGCGACTCGCGGTTGCGTGACCATGTCCCGTTGGGCAAACCCAGCCACCTGGGCTGCTACCTCCTGCCTGGGGGCCGTTGGCGTTCCACGTCACCAAGGGCGAGCAGTGGGATTCCGCTCTCCTCTGCTCCGCATCGGGAAGAAATCCGTGTAACGAATCCGGAGGTCGGGCGCCTTTACAGGCATGGTCGAACGCTCGGGAGGGGGCGATGACGACAGGGCAGGAGGGAGGAGCAGCCGCCACGGCTGCTTCCCGGTAGTCGCCGTGCGTCACGCCTTGACGGCGAAGCACGTCGAAGCCTTCCTCCCGAAGCTCTCCAGCTCCGGGAGTTGGCATGACGTGTGCCAAGTTGCTGCGGTCTCGAGCTGGTCTCTCCGTGCCGCTACACCAAAGATGTTTGACTTTGGCAACTCGAGCTGGCTTCTACTGCGGCTCTTTCGGGGGCAAGCGCGAGTGAACGGAGCGGCAGTAGAGGGTGATGGGGTAGGTGTCGCTCTGGTCCGCGCTTCCTTGGACGCATGCGACGGGTCCAATTCCCACCTGTTTTCGCACCAGCTTTCATTCTGTTGTCGTGCTCCATAGTGGGCATTGATTCGTCATCTTTGGGGGAGTCTATGAGAGTAGTAGCCGTCACGATTTCGCTGGTTCTGGTTGGATGCGCCTCGTCAGTGACGATTTCCCCAACGACTGCGAGCGTGGAGCCGGGAGGAACGGTCCAATTCGAGGCAGTCGTTGCTGGGCAAACGGACAAGTCGGTGAAGTGGGCGGTTGACGAGGAGGGCGGCGGCTCCATTTCAGAGACTGGCCTGTACACCGCGCCAGCGACGGCCAGCACCTTCCACGTACGGGCGACGGCCGTGGCCGACTCGAAACTCACTGCCACAGCTGAGGTGACGGTGGTGTCGCAGCTCCAGCCGGAGGTGGAGGTGAAGGTGACGCCCAGCTTCGCCAAGTTGAGGCATGGAGAGACACTTCAGCTCGATGCGACCGTCACCGGAGCCACTGTTACGGACGTCACCTGGACGGCGACCGCAGGGAGCATCACCGGCTCGGGCCTCTTCACTGCGCCGGACACAGCACAAGTCGTCACCGTGACGGCCACCTCGGTGGCTGCGCCGACGAAGCAGGCCGCGGCCGCCATCACCGTGACAGGGGTGATTGGTGTCTCGCTTTCCCCGCCGTCGGCATCGCTTCTTCCTGGGGGCACGCAGCAATTCGCGGCAAACGTGACGGGGACGGAGAACAAGGCCGTGCAGTGGAGTGCCACAGGTGGAGCCATCACCGATGGGGGCCTCTACACAGCCCCAGGTACCGACGGCGTCTACAGCGTGGCGGCGACGAGCGAGGATGACACCATGGCCACCGCCAGCGCGATGGTGGTGGTGTCGCCGGTGTCCGTCAAGGTGAGTCCTCCGACGGCGACGTTGAACCCAGGTGAGAAGCTGCGCTTCGCCGGCATCGTCACGGGGACGGCGACCAACACCGACGTCACCTGGACGGCGACTGGAGGCACGGTTGACGCCACCGGTACCTTCACCGCGGGCGCCACTCCCGGGGACTACCTGGTGACGGCCACCACCTCGACGTCTCCCCAGAAGTCGGCTTCGGCCACCGTGACGGTGCGGGACGTCGTCGTGGCGGTGTCGCCCAAAACGGCGACCCTGCAGGTGGGGATAACGAAGCAGTTTCAGGTGTTGGTGACGGGGACAGCCGTCCAGACCGTCTCGTGGACTACCACCGGCGGCACGGTGTCTGCGACTGGCCTCTACACGGCTCCAGCGACGGCCGGGGCGTACGCTGTCACCGCCACCAGCGCAGCCAACTCCCTCAAGTCCGATGCTGCGACGGTGACGGTGCAGTACGCGCCGCTTGTCAACGTCAACATCACCAATCCAACGACGACAGCGACGGTGCTGCAGGGTGGAACTCAGCAGTACACCGCGTCCGTCAACGGGACGACGGACACCAGGCTGGTTTGGGCCGCCACGGGTGGCACCGTCTCGGCGGCAGGGCTCTTCACTGCGCCGAAGGGGGCCGCCGCCGCGGGGACGTACAAGGTGACGGCGACGAGTGTGGCGGATTCGACCCAGTCGGCCTCGGTCGACGTTGTGGTGCCAGCGGTGTCGGTAGCGGTGGCGCCGAAGACGGCGGCGCTGGTGGCGGCCAACAGCACCGGAGCTACGCCCACGACGCAGCTCTTCGTCGCGACGGTGACGGGGGCGAAAGACACCTCGGTGACGTGGACGGTGGCAGAGGGCTCCGCAGGGGGCACCGTCGCGGCCGGTGGTACCTACCAGAGCCCCTCGACGCCTGGGACGTACGCGGTGGTGGCGACCAGCGTCGTGGATACGACGAAGAAGGACAGTGCGTCGGTGACGGTGGCGCCGGTGCCCATTGTCGTGACGTTGAGCCCGAAGAACCCGGTGGTGGCGTTGGGTGCGCAGCTGAAATTCACTGCGGCGGTGGCCAACGCCCAGAATTCGGCCGTGGCGTGGACGGTGGCCGATGGTGGTGCAGGTGGCCGGGTTGATTCGGCGGGCAACTACACTGCGCCGTCCTTCGGTGGGCAGGACGTGGTGACGGTGACGAGCGTGCAAGACTCGACGAAGAGCGACCGGACGAATGTCATCATCTGCAATCAGTCGGCGCTGTGCACTCCCGACAACGCGTGCCACCTGGGCACTATTGCCTGCTCCGCTACCGGGCAGACGTGTACCGACACTGGCAACAATGCCCCCAACGGGAAGTCGTGTGGAACGGATCTGGTGTGCAATGGCGGGAGTTGCTCCTCGTGCGTGGAGGGCGCGGCGTGCGCCGCACCGGACCCGTGCGCCGCGGGGAAGACGTCGTGCCTCACTGGGACGTCGACGTGTGTGAACGCGGGGCCGAACCCGGCCAAGGTTGACGGAGCCGTCTGTGGGCCCAACATCGACGGGGTATGTCAGGGCGGGGAGTGTCAGTGTGCCGCCGGGCGCGTCTTCGCCTACGGGGACTGCCAGACGTGCCCGGCCTTCACCAACACGACGGTGCTGGTCAATGCCAATCCACTGGTGGGGGTAGACAATGCCTGTTGCGGGCGCTCAAATCTGGTGGGGCTGGGCGGCCCGTGTCTCACCATAGGACGGGCACTGAAGAACGTCGGAGGGAATAGTTGGTCCATTAACGTTAGCCGAGACGCCGCCGGCAACCTCAGCTCCGCAGAGACGTACCCTGTTCGGCTTTCGAAGGGGGTTTCGGTGAGTCTCAATTCCGCCTACGCGAAGGGTGTGGCAGGGAAGCCAGTGTTTTTGGCTGAGACGGACGGCCTGATGGCACAGGCGAGTGGCGGGACTCTCGGTGTGGATAGTGCCGGAGTACCGTCGGGTGCGAGCGAAGGGGGCTTGGCCCGCCAGGTAGTGGCCGATGGTGGCGTTGTGCCTTGGCTCAGGCTATCCAACATGGGTGTCACGCGGACCACCAATGGCGCCCGGGTAGACAGTGGCGGCAAGTTGGAGTTCTACGGTGGGTGGATTGACCAAGTGGACATTGGAATTCTTTGCAGGTCGGATGCGAATCCGTCGGTGACTGCATCGTACACCGGCTGTACGGCGGTGGGCCATGCACGCCTCGGCGTCTTCTCTGGCCGAAGCTGCGTGGCTGCGCATAGTGGCCTCATTGGTGTGGACCCAGGGGCCAACAAGCCATGTCCGTCGCCTCGTCCGATTCAATACGGTGTCTGGGTGGAGGGGACCGGCTCATTTGTTGACTACAACTGCGCTTGGATGCAGGTGAAATGCGCCGACGCGGACGGGGTCACGCTTCGCGCGAACCCGAACGAAGCCGTCAACAATCCCACGGCGTACCTTCCCAGTGTCGCGCTCCAGTACAACGGATGCTCGGGGCTGTACGTCGAGGCGGGGCATGCCTCCATCGACAACTCCTACGTGCAGAACAATCACTTCGGCGTTTACGTGAATAGTCCGGGCTCGTCGTCGGACCCCGGGTTGGCGCCGGTGAATCTCAATCCCGGGAGGACGGACATCAGGAACCACTTCCGCTGCAACAATGCCACCCGGAAGGAGGGGGCTTGCTCCACGGGGGCCTTCGCCGACAAGGGCTTCGACGTCTTCAACAACAGCGGGTACACCATCGATGCGTCCAACAACTACTGGGTGGACTCACCGGTGTCGAAGTGCCTGTGTGACTCCACCCTGGCCAACTGCGGTTGCTCCGGCTGGCCGGTGGGGCAGACGACGCCCCCTGACAACCTCTCAGTATTGAATGCCCCGCTGTTGCCGGCGACGACGGGGGTGCCCTCCGTCATCACTACCAACAACGCCATCGACCCCTCCCCCACCTGCCCGTAACCGAGAAACCGCGATGACTTCGACCTCAAGGTGGATATGGCCCGTCGTGTGTGCAGTCGTGTCCCTCGGCCTCGGGTGTCCGGGACCCAAGCCTTCCGTTGATGGCGGCGTCGAGCCAGTGACTGGGGGTGGCGGCGGAGGTGCTGCCGGTGGGGGCGGAGACACAGGCGGAGGTGGAGGGGCCGTCAGTCCGCCGGACTCCGGCGCACCTCCAGTCCCGGTGAATGCGATTCCTCCCTTCGTCGACTCGACGGCTTTCCTCCAGCCGCGCCAAGCAGGGCTTGACGCTGGGGTCCTCGTCGAGGAGCGCGTCGCCGTCGTCCGCGGGCGGGTGAAGGGCGCCGACGGCGCCGCACTGAAGGGCGTCACGGTGGCAGCCCTGGGCCGGCCGGAGCTGGGCGTGGCGACGACGCAAGACGACGGGCAGTTTGACTTCCTCGTCAACGGAGGTGGCGAGGTGGTGCTGGACTTCCAACTGGACGGACACCTCCCGGCCCAGAGGCGGGCTGTAGTCCCCTGGAACGACTATGCCTGGCTGGAGGACGTGACGCTGCTGGCGGTGGACCCTCTCACTACCGCCGTCACCTTTGGGGCTCTCGAGGCGCAGGTGGCCTCGGGCAGTGTCGTGTCCGACGACGCCGGGGTGCGGCAGGCCAGCGTCTTCTTTCCCTCGGGTACCACCGCGGCGATGGTGATGCCGTCGGGCGAGCGGCGGCCGATGGCCAAGGGCACCTTCCGGGCCACCGAGTACACCGTGGGACAGCAAGGCCCCAGCGCCATGCCTGGGGCGCTTCCTCCCGCTGTGGCCTACACCTACGCGGTTGAAGTGGGCTTCGACGAGGCGCGGGCGGCGGGGGCCGTGAGTGTGGAGTTTGACAGGCCCGTGGCGTTGTACGTCGACAACTTCCTCGGCTTCCGAGTGGGCACGGCCGTGCCGGTGGCCACGTATGATCGCACCTCAGGCGTCTGGCAACCCGCGGACAACGGGCGGATTGTGAAGGTCCTCGATGTGGTGGGCGGGGTGGCCAGCCTGGATGTCGACGGAGACGGCGTCGCCGATTCGGACAGCGCCCTGGCCAGCGTCGGTGTCACTGCTGAGGAGCTCCGCGCGGTGGGGGCGACGTGGCCCGCGGGGAGGGTGTTGACGCGGACGCCCGCGAGACACTTCACGCCGACGGACTGCAACTTTCCCTGGACGTTGCCTGAAGGGGCCGAGCCACCTAAGGAGCAGCCACCCCAGCAGCCGGACGAGCCGCTGTCGGACACTTGTCAGTCGGGCAGCATCATCGAGTGCGGAAGTCAGAGTCTCGGCGAAGTCTTGCCGCTGACGGGGGTGCCCTTCTCTCTCGTCTACAGCAGCAAGGACGTCCCCGGGCGCCTCCGAGGCCTCAACATTCCCATCATGATGGGGCACTCCTCGGGCGTGGCCAGTTCCGCGATGGTGGAGGTGTCCGTCGCTGGCCGGCAGTTTTCCTACACAGGCCTCGCGCCGACACCGCAGATGATGCCCTTCTCGTGGGACGGGAAGGACACCTACGGGCGCCCCACTGCAGGGCGGGCGACAGTCCGTGGGCGCACGGGCTACGTCTTCCCGTTGGTCTACGCCACGGGTGCCGAATTCATCAGACTATGGGGCCAGGCTGGCTCAGCCTCGTACACCCTCTCTCGTCCGGACAAGACAGTCACCCTGTGGCAGGAATGGACGGCGGAGATGCGGGCAGCATCTCCTGTGTCGCCCGGGGCTGACAACCTGAAGGCAGACTTGGGTGGTTGGCGGCCCAGCCTCATCCAGAAGTACTCGGGCTTCGAGAAGACGGTGGCGCCCAACATCGACACCATCGCAGGGACGGGCAGAGCCTACACCGGCGACAACGGCCCCGCGGCGGGAGCCACCCTCAACCCCACCGGGCTGGCGATGGGCCTCGACGGGACTCTCTACGTGAGCGACGTTGCCTCGATGACGGTGCGGGCGGTGTCGCCAGCGGGCGTCATTTCTCAGGTGGCCGGCGGGGGCGTCTCCCAGGGAGAGTGGTTACCTGCCCTCGGCGCACGCCTGAGTCCTGGTCGCCTCGCCGTTGGCACAGGGGGCCGACTGTACCTCGTCGACGCCAACCGGATTCGTCGGCTGCGGGCCGATGGGACAATCGAGACGGTGACGGGGATGTTGGTGGCCGGCTACGCGGGCGACGGACGCCCCGCGAGCGAGGCAATGCTGAATACACCGCAAGGGCTCGCTTTTGCGTCGGACGGGAGTCTCTACATCGCCGACACCGGCAACCACCGGCTGCGGATGGTGGACGCGATGGGCACCATGTCGACTGTGGCGGGGACTGGGACATGCGGTTCCTCAGGCGACGGAGCAGGTGCGGAGGCGGCGCAGCTGTGCAGTCCGACGGACGTAGCGGTGGGCGGTGACGGGGCGGTGTATGTGGCCGACTCCGGCAACAACCGAATTCGCCGCATCGACGCCCTTGGCCTCATCTCCACGGTGGCCGGCACCGGAACCGCAGGCTTCTCGGGTGACTCGGGCCCGGCGGCAAGCGCGCAACTCTCCAGTCCGGCGGGGCTCGGCTTCGACGCCTCGGGCGCGCTGTTGGTGGCGGATGGGGCGCGGATCCGCCGCATCGACGTCTCGGGCGTCATCACCACCATCGCCGGTGGTGGGACGGGCGGCGACGGTGGGCCAGCCACCGCCGCTTCGCTGAATCCAGTGACGGCCGTCGTGGGCGGCGCCAAGGGCGTGTACTTGACCGACTCGCAGGGACTCAAGGTGCGGCGGGTGAGGCTGGACGGGCTGCTGGAGACGGTGGCCGGAGGCCAGCCGCTCCTCAATGGGGAAGGAGGCAAGGCGCAGAATGCAGGCCTGACGGCGCCTTCCGGCGTTGCCGTGGGGGCTGACGGCGCGGTGTACATCAGCACTGGCTCGACGGTGATGAAAGCGACGCGGCAGGGGCAGTGGCTTCGAGTCGCGGGGGTGCCTGGGCAGACGGGCTACGGTGGGGATGTGGGCCTGGCGACGGCCGCACTGCTGTCGGCCCCGACGGGATTGGCCGTGGGTCGAGACGGGGCGCTGTACATCGCAGACACGGGCAACAACCGGATTCGNNGGCGGGCTTCGGGGGCGACGGCGGGCTGGCGACGGAGGCGCTCCTCAATGGGCCCAAGGGCGTGGCTGTCGACGGCGAGGGCGTTGTTTTCATTGCAGACACCAAGAATCACCGAATTCGAAGGGTGAGTCTCGACGGGACGGTGACGACGTACGCCGGCACGGGGTCGCCCGGGCAGACGGGAGACAGGGGCACCGCGGGCCGCGCGACGCTCAACAATCCAAGCGGTGTGGCCCTGACGACGGGGGGCGTGATGTACGTGGCCGACACCGGCAACCG
>PMBV01000537.1 GCA_003153055.1 Myxococcales bacterium | reverse complement strand
CAACCAGGTTGAAAGCAAACACCTCGTGCCACTCCCGGGTGGTCGTGTAGGTGATGATCGCCGGATAGAAGCTGAGGTTGTCAACGCCTGCTTCTGTCAGCGCCTTGGCGAGGCGAGGAGACATGAAGCTGATGCTCCCGTCAAAATAATCATAAGGAAGTCCGCTGAACCCATGTCGAGGCGTCGCTTCGATCTGGATCGGAGCTGGAGTAATTGGCTGCGTGAACAGCCTTCCCGTGTGCCAAGAATCAACCCCTGAAACCTGCACACGGCCCTCGTGAATTTCAAGAAACGGCCCATCACTGTCCGGGTCGGCAGGGTTCGTGAGGTAGTCGAGTACGTAGTACATGGAGTTCCCCATCAAACACCAGGAGGAATGGGTGGACTTACGACGTCCCGGCCCTTACTGGACGTGAAGTATCCGGCCGCGACGGTCTTTTGGGTCGGCGACACCAACATCTTTCGGTGCTCGCCAGAGACAAAATCGAGTCGCCTCACGAGACCGAAGGGAGGCCGGGCCATGCCGTTATGAAGCGGCTGGTTGCATATCGGACACTTCTGCTTGTCCGGTTTGCACAACTTCGCGGCAATGCTGTTCAGTGTCCCAAGCACCTTGCCATTGTACTTGCGATGAGCATCATGGAACATCGTACCCGAAGCAACATGCATAGCCGATCTCACGTATGCCCTCTGGAAGGCCGGAGCATGCAGTGTCCAGGTCTTTCGATCAAACTCGTCGTTGTCATCACGAACTGCGTAGTTCCCTGGCAACCAGATGCCGTTTTCTCCGCTATTGACGTTGTAGCCGATGTCACTCTCCAGATTGTCTGGGCCGCCCTTTCTCATGAAGTTATGAAGAGCCGAGGCTTTGGCGAGTGACGCCTCTCCCGGAATGCAGTGGTGAGCGGCCGGAACGATTCTAGTCGGATGACCGGGCTTCGACGGGTTTTCAATCACCCAACTGGGTGCATCAGCGAGCGCCCTGCCCAGCGTAGAGGAGCTGTTTGTTTCCAAGTTCTCAGGGATGATGCCGTCAGGGGTTTCTGAGTCGGAGGTGTCAGGATCGGCTGCCTCTTCATTCTTGGGGTCCTTCACCTTTGACGCCTCTTTGCAATACCAGCAGTCCTCGTGCTCGTGTTTCTCTACTGCGCTGACTGCAATGGCCTCCCCGATTTCCATGGCTAAGCTAAGAATCTAGAGTCGAGCGCCACTCCAAACAAGGACCAAGACGATATCGACGGCAGGACATCGGCGCATCGCCGCCTCGAGGGCAATGGCGTCTTCAAGGGCTGAGCAGGCCGTGACCTTGCTTCGCCCGGTCTGCCTTGGTGGAGAAGCGGTGCTCAGGTTCGCGAGGCCACTCGGGCCTCGATCTCCTCGGTGCGCATCGCCACGTAGAGCGCCTCGACCTTGGCGCGGGCCCAGGGCGTGCGCCGGAGGAAGGTGAGGCTCGATTTGATCGAGGGGTTCACCGCGAAGCAGTTGATGCGGATTTCATCGGCGAGGGCGTCCCAGCCGAAGCGCTGCACCAGCGCCTCGATGATGACCTTGAGCGTCACTCCGTGCAACTCGCGAATGAGGTGGCCGGACTCGTCACGAGCCTCGGAAAAGGGTGGCAGGAGCTCGTCAGTCGACACTGCCGCACCCTATCTGCGTCGCCTGGGACCGTCGAGGAGCGCCTCGCAGGTCGTCCATGCTCGAGGAGGGGCGGCGGCCGGCGCGGCCGTGGAACCCGTCGCACGATGAGAACATTCAGTGTTCTCATCGCGCGAGTGATTCGCCCCGTGCTCCAGATTCCGTGAGCGGCCTGGCGCCCTTCCGGCCAGTTCTGCTACGCGCCAGTGAGTTCCACAGAGAGGCCACCGTGAGACTGCTGCACACCATGATTCGCGTCGGCGACCTGGAGCGCTCGCTCGCCTTCTACTGTGGCGCACTGGGAATGCGCGAACTGCGACGCGCCGAGTACCCCGAAGGCCGCTTCACCCTGGCCTTCGTCGGCTACGGCCCCGAATCGGAGCAGGCGGTCATCGAGCTGACCCACAACTGGGACACGCAGTGCTATGAGCTCGGCCAGGGCTTCGGGCACCTCGCCCTGGAGGTCGATGACGCCTCCGCAGCGTGCGCCGACATCAAGGCCAAAGGCGGCAAGGTGGTGCGCGAGGCCGGCCCGATGAAGCACGGGACCACGGTCATCGCCTTCGTCGAGGACCCTGACGGCTACCGCATCGAGCTCATCCAGAAGAAGGCGTAGCGCTCGTCGCTCGAAGGTCACGCGCCCTGGCCTCGAAGGAGCCTTCCCCAGCGGCACCCGGTGCCCCCCGCTCGGCTTCCCACCGCAGCCTTGGTGGCGCCAGGGTGGAGCGACAGAAGCTGGCGCCGGCCATCGAGTTTGGTGACGGCGGCCCCGTGGCCCACTACGGTGGGCGCGTTTTCACCGCACGGGAGGGCCCATGTCGCTTCGTCGATTGTCCGTTCTCATCTTCGTCACCTTCCTCTCGTGCAAAGAGGACCCGGCCGAGGCTCACCACCGCCTCGCGGTGGACCTCTACGCCAAGGGCGACTTCGCCAAGGCCGCCGCCGAGTACGACGAAGTGGCCAAGCTCAACCCCGCGCTCGACGAGAAGATTCAGAAGAAGGGCGCTCAGGCCTGGGCCAAGGCAGGCCAGTTCGACAAGGCCGCGGCGGTGCTCGAGCGTCTGGCGAACCAGAAGCAAGGCGCCGAGAAGCTGGCCGCCTACAAGGAGATCGCCGGGTTCTACCTCCAGCAGGTCAACGACCAGACCGAGGCCGAGCACTGGTACGAGAAGGTCCTCCAGGAGACGCCCAAAGACGCCGAGGCGCTCTCGTGGCTCGCGGAGATCGCGGCCATTCGCGGCGGCGCCCGCATGGCCGCCAAGCCCGCCGACCCGGCCATGCTCGACCTCGCCCTCAAGCGCTACGATCAGGTCATCGAGCTGACTCCCAACGCCGTTGCTCCCCACATCAACAAGCGCATCGTCCTCATCAAGTACCTCGACTACCTCGAGAAGCAGCGGGTCGCCTCGCTGGCCGATGCCGAGGCCAACAAGGCCGACAAAGAGGTCGCCGGCGATTTCAAGGCGAAGGCCGAGGAGCTCAAGACCCGGGCCGAGACGATGAAGGCCACCCTCGACGAGGTCAGCAAGCACATCGGAGAGCTCAACAAAGCCGCCCAGAAGAAGTAGCCCAAGCGCCCGTGGGGCTCCTCTCGCGGGTGGAATTCTCCACCCGTGGGTCAGCGTTCGCGCTTCGAACTCGACGATCCGCCCCGCCGCTGACAGACTCGAGCCGCCCTAGGGATCAATGAACGAGCCAGTCCGTTGCGGCCTGTCATGTGCCACCGTCGATGAGTTTCGCGCAGCGTTCATCGCGCGGGGCCTGGGCGTCTGCTTCGTGGCCTACCCCGACGAGCTCGAAGAGGGGTGCCCCGTCGTCCTCGACGTGGTGGTGGCCGAGCGCGCCCAGCTCGCCATCGAGGGCATCGTCAAGGCACCCGACTTCGACGAGCGGGGCAACACGGGCGTGCTGGTGTCTCTCTCGGAGACGTCCGTCGATGCCGTCACCACCCTGAACCAGGCCCTCGACGGCCAGCAGGTGCCCGAGCTCTTTGCCGCCACCCGCCACAAGGCCCCCACGGTGAAGGTGGTGGGCGGCGTGGTGAAGACCGAGCCAGGCGAGGAGCCCCAGCTCGAGCCCGGCGCCACCATCGACGAGCGCTTCCGCATCGAGGCGCACATCGCCACCGGGGGCATGGGTGACGTCTACCGCGCCAACCACATTCACCTGAAGCGCCCGGTCGCATTGAAGTTGCTCCGCCGCGCCTTCGCCTCCGACGCCGAGATGTGGGCGCGCTTCCAGCGTGAGGCCGAGCTCGTCTGCCAACTCGAGAGCCCCCACGTGGTGCGGGTGTTCGACTTCGGCCGCACCGAAGACGGGCAGCCCTACATCGCCATGGAGTACGTGCAAGGCACCACCCTCGACAAGGAGCTCGAGAAGGGGCCATTGCCGCCCTCCCGCGCGGTGACACTGTTGAGCCAGGTCTGCGAAGGCGTGGCCGAGGCCCATGCCCTGGGCGTCATTCACCGCGACCTCAAGCCCGCCAACCTGATGATCGGCCGCCGCCGCGACGGAGCAGAGGTCGTCAAGGTGCTCGACTTCGGCATCGCCCGGCTGGCCGACAAGGGCGAGCGCACCGAGAAGCAGAAGCTGACCCAGCTGGGCGTCGTCGTGGGAACTCCGGCGTACCTCGCACCGGAACAGGCCCTGGCCGACGACCTCGACGCCAGAACCGACGTCTACGCCCTGGGGTGCGTGGCCTACGAGCTGCTCACCGGGCGGCCCCCGTTCATCTCCGACGAGCTGGCCCGCGTCATCAGCATGCAGCTCACCGCTACTCCAGCGCCGCTCGACTCGCTGAGGCCCGAACTCGCCCAATACCCCGGCCTCGGGGCGGCGGTCCTCAAGGCGCTGGCCAAGGAGCGCCGGCACCGCTTCGCCTCGGTGCTCGACTTCGCCAAGGCGCTCAACGCCGGCCTCGTCACCTCGAGCCCATTGCGCCCCGCGGCCGCGCCGCTCCCCACGCCCACGGCCACGGCCGACGACGCCTGGCCTCCAGCCCGCGACTCCGAGTGGCCTCCTCCCCTGGCCGAGCCTGAAGCGGCCAATGTCCCAGCGGCCAATGTCCCAACGGTTGACGTCCCAGCGGCCAATGTCCCAGCGGCCGACGTGGCCGCGGTGGACGACTTCTTCGGAGCCGCGACCACGGCCCCACCAGCCGTGGACCACGAGGAGCGCTCGACCCTCGAGGGCCTGGCTTCGCCCGAGGTGGTGGCCGCTCTCGAGGCCGCTCGGCACGGGGTCCACGAGGGCGTCTCGAGAGGCCTGTTCGCCTGGGTCGAGGTGCTGGGCATTCCCGCGGGGTCCGAGGCCACGGCCCCCTGTCGTGCGCAGGTGCTGTCAGTCGCCGCCGCCTTCGGGGGCTTCGTCGAGCACGTCAGCGACGATGGGCTCCTGATCGGCTTCACCTCGGCGGAGCGGCTGCCCGCGCCCAGGGCCGCGCTCGCCGTGACGTCGATGCGCGACGCGATTTCCCTCGAGGCCGGCCGCCTCGGTGTGTCGGCGAAGCTTCGGGTGGCGCTCGTCTCAGCCAACCTCCACCACGGCCCCGGAGAGCGGCTCTCTGGAGACGCCGAGGGCCGGGCGCGAGCGCTGGTGGCTCGCTATCAGCCCGGGCAGCTCATGCTCGAGCGCAGCCTGGCCGCCGACGTAGGCAGCGTCATCGACGTCATCAGCTCGGCCGGTGCCGACGCGGTGCAGCTCGCCCCTCGCCGGCCTCCTCCCCGCCGCGCGCCCCCCGAGCTGCTCGGTCGGCAGGGTGTGCTGGAGACGCTCGAGCGCCGGTTGGGTGGCCTCGCCCAAGGCGTGGTGGCACCGCTGGTGGTGCGTGGAGCCGGGGGCGCGGGGCGCTCGGCGCTGGCGCAGGAGATCGCCGCCCGGGCCCGCAAGCGCAGCATGGTGGTGGCCCTGGCAACCGCGTTCCCCTCCTGGCAGCGGGTGCCGCACTCAGCCGTGTCGGCGCTGGTGTGCTCGGCGTGCGGGGTGCCGTTCGAGAACCGCGCCAAGCTGCTCAAGCCAGCGCTCGAGGCCCTCAAGATGCCACCGCCGATGATGGAGGCCGTGCTGGTGGTGTCTGGGGTGTCGCAGCTGCCGGTGGCCTTCACGGCCGGGCAGGCAGCCCACGCCCTCAGAGGTGTGCTTCGAGCCGGAGCGCGGGAGCGGCCGGTGGTATTGTTGATCGACGGCCTGGAGCACCTCGACGAGCCGAGCCTCGAGACGTTTGCCGAGTTGCTCGCCCGCCCGGCGTCTCGGGAGCTGACCATCGGCTTCGCCTCGTCAGCGATGCCGAGCGAGCGGTTGTCGAACAGCGTGACCGTGGAGCTACAGCCGCTGTCTCCCGCCGAGGTCGGCCGGCTCGTGCTGGGCACGCTGGGGGCCGCGCCCGGGCCCAAGCTGACCGCTCTGCTGGCCGATCGAGCGCAGGGCGTGCCTGGGCGGGTGCACGACTGGGTCGCGCTGCTCGAGGACCGTGGGGCCCTGCGGGTCACCGGCGGCGCCGTCGAGTTGATCGACGAGGCGCCCCAGGTGGAGCCCGCGGCGCTGATGCGGTTGCGCCTCGACCTGTTGCCGGCCGAGGCCCGGCGGGTGCTCGAGGCCGCCTCCTGCCAGGGCGAGAGCTTCGATGTGTCGAGCGTGTCGACCGCGTGGCCCAAGGCGTCGCAGCTCTCGTTCCAGCAGGCGGCGACGTCTCGCCTGGTGACGCCCCTGGGCGGCCGGCGGTGGAGCTTCTCGAGCCCCAGGGTGCTCGAGGCGGTGCAGGCCACGCCCTCGCTCGAACGCTCCCAGATGCACGGTCGACTGGCGCTCGCACTGGTCGAGCAGGGGAAGGCTGACGCCGCCAGCGTCGACTCGCAGGTGGTGGCCCGGCACTTCCTCGCGGCCGGCGACGGCATGCGAGCGGCGGCCCTGTTCCAGCACGCGGCCGACGTGGCGGTGGCCCGGAGAGCGCCGAGGGATCTGCTCCGGTCTTTCAAGGGCCTGTCCGATGCGCTGGGCCTCACCAAGGCCCTGGACGTCGCCTCGCGGCGAGTGGAGTGTCTGGCGCGGGCAGCGGCGTGCGCGTTGACGGTGCAAGACGCCGGGGGAGCTCGAACGCTGGTCGACGAGGCCCAGCAGCTGGCCACCGCCGCCGGACTCAGTTCGGCCGAGCTGTCGTTGTCGCTGGCTCGGGTGCTGCGCAGCGAGGCGCGCCGGGCCAAGGCCGTCGAGGCTCTGGAGGAGGCGACAACGCTGGCGAAGGCGTCTCCGCTCAAGGCGCTGGTCGACGTCGAGCAGGGTGAGGCGAGGGAGCAGGAGGGTGACGTGGTGGGGGCGATGGTGTCCTACGAGGCGGCGCTCCTGGGGGCGGAGGCAGCCTTGCCGTTGGCCCAGTGGAACGGAGAGGTTGAGCTCGTCGCACGCATCGAGGCGCGCCTGGCGGCCCTCAGCCTGCACCAGAAAGACCTCTCCACGGCGCGGAGGCTGTTCGAGAGCTCGGCCGACCACTGGCGTGATGCGCACTCCGCCGCGGGTGAGGCGCGAGCGCTGTCGAACCTGGCCACCTCGGCTGCGCTGATGAAAGACCTGAGCTTCGCCGCCAAGTGCTACCGGGAGGCGGGAGAAGCGGCGTCACGCAGCGGGGACTTCCTGTTTCAGGCGCGCTGCCTCTTGCAGGAGGCCAAGGCCATCAAGAAGCTCGATCCAGCCAGTGCTACGGCCAAGGCCGCCGCGACCGAGGCCCGGCGCCTGGCGGTCGCGCTGGGGTGGGAGCAGGGCCGGCAAGAGGCGGGCCCCCTCATCGGGTGACGACTGCGCTGGCCGGCGCTCCGGGTTGCATGACCGCCCGCGCCCGAGGAAGCTCGAGGGAACATGGACGAGCCCAAGAAGAGATGCGGCGGCAAGACAGACACGGGGCCGTGTGACGGGGTCGCCACGGTGAAGACCAAGAGCGGCCTCGACCTGTGCCGGGACTGCGCCGTCGACTACGGAGGTGAGTTCGCGACCCTCAAAGACGAGAATCGGGTGCGATGGTTCCGCGAGTCGCTGATGGAGAACGACGACGGAAGCTGACGCCCGTCATCCAAGGCTGTCGGCGCCGGTCATCGTCGTGACGCCCAGGAGGAGCCCCGTGGCAACGCCCACCGCGTCATGGGTGCCGGCCAGCGCCACCTTGTGCGAGTGCGGGGTGGGCGGTCGCACACGGCGACGTGCGCGTGCATGTTCGCTCTGCGCCAAAGGCGGTGAGCCAGGACAGTCGCATCGAGACCCTCTGCCCGAGCTTGGTCCCGGGCGCACGTACAGCGCAAGGAGGTACGCACGTCGCCTGTGCGGCGCACGCGTTCTGACGAGGCCGGGCCTCGGCGCGACAATGAAGGCTCAGCTCGCGCGGCTTGGCGGCTGCCCGAGCAACGAGAGCTCCTTCATCAGCTTCCGAAACGAACGCGAGTGCGCTTGGGCCTCGGCCAGATCGAGAACGGCGGTGAGCGCTGGCTGGTCAAGCGTCGGTGAATAGCGGTTTCGCATCCGCTCGGATAGCCAGCCCTTCGCGTCACGTATCGTCTCGGCGTTCGCGGGTCGTTCGAGATCCACGGGGAGCCCCCGCTTCCCGCGCAGCGAATGAGCGCCGGCAAGGAACCACGCCTCGAACTCCCGGACCGCGGCAACCACGACCACCCGGAGCCCCGTCGCAACCTCATCGGCGACCGTCCTCGCGAGGCCTGCGAGCTCGACCACGCAGTCATCATCCGCATCGAGGATGAGCAAGACGGCCTCGGCCCTCGCCCGCGCCACTTGGAGAATCGGGCCGAGGTGTTCCTTCTTCATCATGCGATTGCGCGGCTCCCGCCACGGTCTCCCGACGAGCTCGACCGACACACCGTGCTCCACTTTCAGCCGCCGCAGCAGCACCGGCACCGCGGTCTCCTCGCCCTGGCCTTCGACGACCACAAAGGTCTTCATTCCGCATCGCCATCGAAGAGCGACAACTGCTCAGGGTCAACCACCGCGGCCTCCTTGTCGGGTTCCAACTGGCCCCGCTTGAGCAACTCACCAGCGGTGAAGAGCCTCTGGCGCAACACCGCGCGCGTCTTCGCATCGAGACCGGAAACGAGAGTCCTGCCTCCCTCGGAGACGACGGACACCAACTGCTCATCCGAGATCTCCAAGCTATCGAGCAGCTCCGGGCTGTGGCTGGTGACGAGGACCTGTCGGTGGTTGGCCGCCTCGAGGAGCGCATCGCGCAGCGCCCCTGCTGCACCGGGGTGGAGAGCAATCTCAGGCTCCTCGATGCCGATCAACGATACGTGCTGCTCGCTGAGGCCTTGAAACAGCGCCACCAGGACCGCGAGGGCCCGCAAGGTTCCGTCTGACATGTTGGCCGCATCGAACCGCCACGGGTGCTTGGACCCCTCGACCAACTGGGTGAACTCGATGGTCTCTCGGCTCCCGATCGCCTTGCGTTCAGCCCCCACGATGTCCGGGACGATCGCGCGCAGGTATTCAGCCGCACGGTTCATCGACCCCTCGTCACGAAGCTTCAATCGGCTCAGAGCGCTAGCGACGTTGGCGCCGTCGCGCAACAGCACATCTCCGGCATCTGGCGCCTGCGGCTCGCGGATGACGTCGGGGTTGAGGTTGTAGACCTCCATTCGCGAGAGGAAGTCGAAGACGGGCCGGAACTCGGGCGTGCCACTCATGCCAACCAGGAGGAGCCTGTCCCCGAGGACCCGCGGCATCGGCGTGGTCATCGACGAAGTCACCTCCTCGGCACCATCCTTGAGCCTACGCTCGAACCGATGCGGGCCGCAGACACAGGTCTCCCGAAGGATGACGAAGCCGCCGTCGGCCGCCGCGCCAATGTCGAAGGCATAGCGAGCAGGACCCGCCAGAAGCCGAAGGTCGAACCGCATACCAAAGTGCGTGGGGTGGCCCGTCGACCGACGTCGCACCTGGTTGATGCCACCACGACGCCGCATCGCATGATCGATTGAGGTACGCAGGCCTTCCGAAACGAAACGAAAAGCATCCAGAAAGTTGCTCTTCCCGCTCCCGTTGGGACCCACCAGAAACATCAAGCTGCCAGGCGAGACTTCGCAGGCGGCGATGCTCCGATAGTTCTTCAGCCTGACCTTCGTTACCATCTCCTTCGGCGCCATCGAGGTCCTTTCACGTCACGGCTGACGTTTCGTTTCTCCGGGTCTATCTCAGCAGCGCTCGCACGGCGCCATAGTCTTGCGCGTGTACGGCGCCGACCCGGGCGCACCGCAGGTGGCCAGAAGGGTCGATGAGCACGTGTATGGGAATCGCCGAGTCGCGGTCGAGGCCGAGCGACTTCTCGAGCCAGGGAGCGAAGTCGTCGCTGGACTTCACCCACGAGATGGGGCCCGGGAGCTCACGACCGAGCCACTTCTTGAGGTCCGCCTCGGCGTCGGCCGAATCCACGCTCATCAGCTCGAAGGACACGCTCAGCCCGTCGTGGCGGAACCCCTCGCGCCACCGGGCGAGCAGCCCCATTTCCTCGACACACGGCGTGCACCAGGTCGCCCAGGCGTTGACCCATCGCCAGCCCTTCACTGGGGCCGGCGGAGTCGAGCCCTCCAGCGTGCGGAGCTCAGGTGGCTGCCAGAGCCGGGCGCTGGGGCCCTCGGCTGGCCAAGTCTTGTCGCAGAACCGGCTCGACTCCGCCGGAGGCTTGGCGGCTACGGCGTCGAAGCGGCTCGGCGGAGGGCCCGCCGGCTTCTCATCGGGGCAGCCGAGGAGCACGAGCGCCCACAGAGCCCAGCCAGAGCGCCGAACAGGTTGCCCGACCGTCGCGAGGCGAGCGAGACCGAAGCGAGCCGGGCACACGAGCGACGAGCACCGGAGCTGTGCCGTTGGGCCCAGCGAGGAGCGCAGGAGAGAGTCTGCCCGGCGCAGCGAGAGGATCGTTCGCCG
>PMBV01000332.1 GCA_003153055.1 Myxococcales bacterium | reverse complement strand
GTGAAGGTCGCCCCTCGGCTGGTCAGCTGACCGACGAAGCTCCTCAGGTGGTTGCGCGAGGCCTTCATGAGGTTCTGGTAGGCGTTCGTCACGTCCCTCGGCGGGCTTGAGCCGAGCCGGGTCCTGATGTCGACGATATCGAGGTCCTCGATGTCGGCGCCCACCTTGAGCGCCTCGACGAGGCTCTCCTCGCCGCGCGCGATGAGTCGGCCGTAGAGGTCCTGGAGGAACGGATCGACGAAGACGCCCCGGGCGTGTCCGGCCACCGGATCGGGCAGTCGGTAGCGGCTCAGCATCGTCAGCATGACGTCCATGTGCTGCTGCTCGCNNAGGTAGACGTCGCGGGCCAGCTTCTCCTCCTGGCGGATGAAGGTCAGGTCCGCGGCGATCGATGACGACAGCGACGCCTCGACTGTCTCGGTGGCCTCCGTCGCCGCCAGGGCAGAGTCGGCGGGGCCACAGCCGAGCGCCAGCGCGCCTAATAGGAGTCCTGCGATGAGTGCTTTCATAGTGAACGTCAGAGCGGGCGAGGGTGGGCGGGGTTTCGCGTCGGCGTGCGTCATGATGTCGCAGCGCCACAGATGGACGTAGGTGACGTCTTCCGGCTTGCCGTGCTTGCGCACGAGGTGGACGACGAGAGATCCCGCCACCAGCGGTTGCTTTCGTCGGGACAAGCGCAGTAGGACTCCTCGAGTTCTCCGATGGGCTCGCGGAGGAGGACCAGTGCATGAGTGGGCTGGCCATCAAGTGCCCCGAGATGCGAAGGCGGCAGCACAATAGAGCACTCACCTGCATGATGGGGGAATTCGATGAAAGCATTGTATGCGCAGGTTTTGGCGGTCTCGCTTCTCTTCGTAGGGGCATCGTCGTTCGCTCAGCCCAAGCAAGGGCGAGGAGGCGGTGGTTGGGGGCCAGGGAGCCAATATGGACGCCTGTTCGATCCGAAGACCGTCGAGACGGTGACGGGCGAAATCGAGAAGGTCGAGCGCGTGACTCCGTTGAAGGGGATGTCGCCCGGAATCCATCTCCAGCTGAAGGCAGAGAAGGAGACCCTTTCGGTGCATCTCGGACCGGAGTGGTACATCGACAACCAAGAGGTGAAGCTCGCGCCCAAGGACAAGGTGGAAGTGAAGGGCTCACGAGTCACCATCAACGGGAAGCCTGCGCTCATCGCGGAAGAGGTCACGAAGGGAGACCAAGTGCTCGAGCTCCGCGATGCGAGCGGTGTCCCCATGTGGGCGGGCTGGCGGGCGAGAGGCGCGCAGCCGCCCCAAACCCCGCAGCCGTAGATCGTCTTCGCCGCTGCCCTCCACGCCACGAGGACGGCCATGCGCCCCCTTCCAGACGCCAGTCAGCTCGACCCCCACCGGGAGCGTCCGGCTCGTGAAGGTCGCCCTTGACCCTCGAGCTCGGGTGTACGATTCAGCCCATGCGACTTCGAGTGACCTTGGTAGCCCTGGCCCTGGCAGTGACGGCGTGCGGCCCAACGACACCCTCCGCGGTCCAGTGCACGGTGCCGACAGCGAATCCAGTGGTGCACACCAGCCTCACCGCGGGCGAGGTCTGGGCGACCGGCATCCACGAGGTGCCGTCGTCGCTCGCGCTCCACACGGCCAACGCCTCACTGACCATCGCCCCCTGTACCGAGGTGCGGCTGGGCGACGGCGCCTCGCTGGAGTTCACCGATGGCGCGCGCCTGGTGGCCGAGGGGACCCAGACGAATCCGATTCGCTTCCTCCGCAAGAACGCCTCACTGGCATGGGGCCACGTCGCCGCGTTCAGCGCGGGCTCGGCGTCGCTCTCCTACGCGGCGCTCGAGGGGGGAGGCGCGGCGGAGCTCGCCGGGGCGTCGCTGGGGGCGCGGTTCGACGGACAGGTGAAGGTGGACCATGTCACGGTGACGGGCTCGGCGGGGTTGGGCGTGGCGATGATGGGCTCGCGCTTCGCCGCCGCTTCGACCGACCTCGTGGTCAGCGGCAGCGGCAGCTACCCGCTGTACATCGGCGCGGACTCGCTCACCACGGCGCCGAGTGGCGCGTACACCGGCAACGCCGTCGACGAGGTGCTGCTGCAATCCATCGACACTGCCGCGTATGCCAACGACAAGCCCATCTACGAGGCGGTGGTGATGCACGACCTCGGCGTGCCATACCGCGTGGGAAAGACCTCCGGCGACATCCGCATCGGTGACGGGTACGCGGACACGACGGCGGGCACGCTGACCATCGAGGCGGGCGTGACGGTGAAGTTCGCGCCGGGTCACAGCGGCCGCATCCTGATGAGCGCCGCGCTGGTCAACGGCACGTGGCAGTCGCGCGGCGCGCTCATCATCGCCGGCACCGCGGACCGGCCGGTGACGCTGACCTCGGGCGCCGCGAACCCCGCCCCGGGCGACTGGATGGGTTTGTACTTCGCGAACGTGGTGGCTCCGGCTTCGCGCATCGATCACCTGGACATCTCGTACGCTGGCGGGGACAGCGGCACCATCGGTGTATGCAAGGCGTCGAACTCGGCGACCAACTACGACGCCGACTGCAGCATCATCTTCTCGCTGGAGGGAGACCTGGGCACCTCGCAGATCGTCACCAACACCCGGTTCTCCAACGGGCTGGGCTGTGGCGTGTACCGCGGCTGGCACGGCACGAACGTCGACTTCCGTCCGACCAACACGTTCGTCGGCCTCGCCGGCTGCAGCCAGTCGAACATCCCGCCCCAGGGGCAGCAGACCTGCGACAGCTCCTCGTGCCAGTGACTGGTCGGCGACGAGGCAGCCGGGCTCAGGCCCCCGAGTCCATGAGCTGCCGCAGGGCCGACAACGCTTGGTCCACCTCTTCGGCGGTGGTGAAGACCCCGGGGGAGAGGCGAATCGTCCCCGTCGGGTAGGTGCCCAGCGTCTGATGGGCGAGGGGCGCGCAGTGGAGCCCCGGGCGGACCGCCACGCCGAAGCTCGCGTCGAGGGCCGCGCCCACGTCGTTAGGCTCCCAGCCTTCGAGCGTGATGGAGACGACCGCCACTTGCCGTTTGGCCTCGGCGGGCCCGACGATTCGCACACCGGAAATGGCCCTGAGCCCGTCGAGCAGTTGGCTCGTGAGCCTCTCCTCGTGCTCGCGGACGGCGTCGAGGCCGCGGTCTCTCAGGAAGCGGATCGCCGCACCGAGGCCGGCGAGGCCCACGGTGTTGAGGGTGCCGGCCTCGAGGGCCTCGGGCAGCTCGTCCGGCTGTCGGGCCTCTTCGGATCGAGTTCCGGTTCCGCCCTGGCGCATGGCGGTCAGGCGCACCTGGGGCGCCACGTACAGCCCGCCGATGCCCGTGGGGCCAAGGAGTCCCTTGTGGCCCGGAAAGGCGAGGAGATCGACGCCCAGCGCTCGCACGTCGACGGGCAGCACCCCCGCGGTCTGAGCCGCATCCAACAGAAGCAGCGCCCCGTGTTGATGAGCCAGCTTCGTCGCCTCGGCCACCGGGAGGATGGTTCCGCAGACGTTGCTGGCGTGGCTCATCACCACGAGCCTCGTGGGAGCTGCTCGCAGCAGTCGATCGAGCTCGTCGAGGTCGAGTGTCCCGTCAGGCCCACAGCGCACCTTCGCCACGGTGACGCCCAGCCGCTCGGTCATCGCCGAGAGCGGCCGGGCCACCGCGTTGTGCTCGAGGCCGGTGGCGACGACGCGATCCAAGGGCCGGCAGAGCCCCCACAGCCCGAGGTTGAGCGCGTCGGTGGCGTTCTGCCCGAAGACGACTCGCGAGGAGTCCGCGACGCCGAAGAACGCGGCGACGAGGCCCCTCACTTCGGTCACCATCGCCTGGGCGGCCATTGCCAGCGAGTGGCCCGATCGGCCGGGGTTCCCCGCGCGATGGGTGAGGAAGGCGGCCATGGCCTCGGCCACGACGGGCGGCTTGGGGAAGCTGGTGGCGGCGTTGTCGAGGTAGATCATCACGCCCCCACGTAGCGGGCGTAGAGCGCGCGCGCGACGCTGGTGTCGCTGGTCCCCTTCACGATGGCTCGACCGTCCGGGAAGATGGTCAGCTCGTGGCCGTCGACCGCGAAGCGCACGAGGAAGTCGCCCCTCATCGTCACCTCGCCCGCGGCCTTGAGGCGCGCCGCCAACTGAGCCAGATCCAGCTTGACCGCCTCGGGCGGGCTCACCTGCACCGCGTTCCGGCCGCACAGGGTCGCGGTGCGGCTGGTCGCCTTCGCCTCCAGGTACTCGAAGTGGTGTCGCACGCAGCAGGGGCAGTCGGCTTGGCGCGGCACCGGAGTGTGCTCGTGGTCCTGGCTCCACACGTCGAAGGCGGCGAGCTCGCCCGCGCCCTCCCGGTTGCCGACCAGGAGCTTCACCGCAGCGGTCCATTGGAAACTGGCCACCGCCACGACGGTCGAAGCCAGCACGCCCGCCGTGTCGCACGTCGCGATGGTGCCTGCCGCGACGCTCGCCGGGAAGAGGCACCGGAAGCAGGCGGTCTCCCCCGGGATGATGGCCATCGCCATTCCAGTCGAAGCCACCGCGCCCCCGTAGACCCAAGGTACGCCGCGCTTCACGCACGCGTCGTTGACGAGGTAGCGAGTCTCGAGGTTGTCGGTGCCGTCGATCACCACCTGCGCCCTCTCGACGAGCGGCTCGACGTTGTTGGGCGTCACGTCGGCCACCACCGGCTCCACCTCGACTTCGGAGTTGATGCGCGCCACCGCCTTCGCCGCGGCGATGGCCTTGGGCAGCCCCGCCGCCGCGTCAGCCTCGTCGAACAGCACCTGCCGCTG
>PMBV01000049.1 GCA_003153055.1 Myxococcales bacterium | reverse complement strand
TTCATGGTGTCGCTGGCCTTCGCCATTGCCGCGTCGGCCAACTTCCCCGTGTTGTTCATGTCGGTGCTGTGGAAAGACTGCACCACCCGCGGCGCTGTCACCGGCGGCTTCCTGGGGCTCCTCTCGTCGGTGGGGCTGACCACGCTGTCCCCCTCGGTGTGGGAGGCAGTGCTCAACAACCCCAAGGGCTCGGCGCCGTTCCCCTACACCTCTCCGGCGTTGTTCTCGATGACCATCGCCTTCGTCAGCATCTGGTTGTTCTCGGTGCTCGACCACAGCGAGCAGGCGGCCATCGAGCGAGCGGCCTTCCCCGCCCAGCAGGTCCGCTCCGAAACGGGCCTGGGCGCCGAGACGGCCTCGAAGCACTGAGGGTCCCAGGCGTCCTCCGCCACGCTGCGGCGCCGGGCGGGCGGAGGGCTCAGGTACCGACCGATTGAGCCCTGAGCTCCGACGGCTGCTCGGGGTCAACGTGCACGCTGACGAAGTTGGGCCCGGTGGTGAAGGCCTCGACGGCCCGAGTCACCTCCTCGGCGATGTCGTTGGCGTCCTCGATGGGCAGCCCGCGACGAACCTCGATGTGCATCTCGACGTAGAGGCTCTGAGGCGACAGCTGCTGCGCCCTGAGTCGGTGCACCCCCAGCACCCCGGCGACCGCGCGGACGAGGGCCTCGAGGCGAGCCATTTCTTCGCGTTGGGGCGCCCGGCCCAGCACGTACGAGAGGTTCTCTCGAAAGAGGCCGACACCGTTGATGAGGATGATGGTGGCCACCGCGAGGGAGGCGAGCGGATCAGCCAAGGGGAAGCCGGCCAGCACCAAGGCGCTGCCCAGCGCCGCCGCCAGCAGCCCGAGCTCGTCATTCACCAACTCGAGGAGCTGGGCCTTGGCCGCCGCGCCCCGCTCGCGCTGTCTGACGAGGCGTACGAGGGGCCAGGCCCCGATGAGCATCGACACCACCAACACCCCCACGGCGATGGGCACGTCGCGGGTCACCGGTGGCGGGTGGTGACCGAGCAGGCTGCTCAGGCCTTCTCGGTAGAGCTCGAACGCGGTGAAAGAGACGAAGAGCACCGCGGCGACCAGCGCACCGACGTACTGGGCGCGGCCGTAGCCGTACATATGCACCTCGTCGGGCTGGCGACGAGACCAGCGCACCGCCACCCAGAGGAAGCCGGCCACGAAGACGTCGGAGAGGGTGTGGAGGCCCTCAGCCAAGAGCGACATCACGCCCGTCCACCACCAGGCCCCCAGCTTCAGCACCATGACCGAGAGGTACAGGGTCACCGACAACCGGAGGGTGCGCTCGTCTTGTGCCTCGGTGGCGCCAGTCATTCCGGCTGACGGTACAGCACTCCGGCCCATCAGGCGGCCGGTTTCGTCATCGCTCGCTCAGGACCGCTCGTGGAGGTACCGGAGCTTGACGAACGCCAGCGCCGCCATCACCGCGTCGTTGAGGGCGTTGTGCGCCTCTCGCTGGGGGAGGTCGAGGTCCTTCATGAGGGTGGCGAAGCGGAGGTCGATGGGGCGATCGCGCTCGTGGGCCGGGAGGCGGCGCAGCTTGTAGTCGTAGTACATCGACGACACCTCGAAGCAGGGTTGGGGCAGCCCCATGCCGAGGATGGGCCAGATCGCCCGGTGGAGCATGGCGAGGTCGAACTCCAGGTAGTAGCCGACCAGCGGCCGGCTGCCGATGAAGCGCATCAACTGCTTGACGGCTTCGGTTGGGTCCATGCCTTGGGCGACGTCGCGCTCTCGCAGGTGGTGCACCCGGACGCTCTCGGGAGAGACCCGGCGCTTCTCTGGCCGCACCAAGAGGTCGAGCCGTTCGCTGGTCATCACGGTGCGGCGCACGATGCGCACCGCGGCGATGGAGATGATCTCGTCGCGCTGCACGTTGAGGCCGGTCGTCTCGCAGTCGATGGCCACCCACTCCTCGGGCGGCGGGGGATCCCACATGAAGCGAAACCGGGTGTCGCCCAGGTGGTAGAGGAGCCACCAGCGCTTGAGCTCGGCGTACCACCGCGTCACCGAGAGCTGGCTCATGACACGTCCAGGTGAAAGTGGTGGCGGAGCAGCGTCTTGAAGCGCTTGACGACTCCGAGGGCGTCCTTGAGCAGGTCACGCTCGAGGGGGCTCAGCTTGTCCAGCTCGATGCCGGCGGTGATCGGTCGACCGAGCTCGAGCTGGGTGAGCCCGGCCTTGAGCCTGAGGCCCATGAAGAAGTGAAGGCTGTGCCGGAGCTCGTCGGCCAACCCGCGAGACAGCTTGCCCACCACGACCAGCCCCTCGAGCCGCTCGACGGTGCCGGTCACCCGCAGGTGCTGCTGGAGCGCGAAGCTCCGCACCCCGTGTACGAGGGGAAAGATGCCGGCCTTTTTGAGGTCGAGCGGCTCTCGCTCATCGGGCCGCATGAGCAGGTTCCACCAGCCGATGCCCTCCGAGAAGACGTTGATGGCCGAGGCGAACCGCACCAGGAGCGCGTCGCTCTCGCTCACCAACTGGTCGACCTCGGCCCGCACCTTCTCGAGGAGCGCCGAATCTCCGGAGACTCGCTGAGCGTCGAGGAAGATGGCCAAGGCGATCAACCCCTCGGGGCTCGGCACCAAGAGCCAGCGCCGCACCATCTGGCCGAAGGCGTGGGCCGACTGTCGCCACTGGGGGTTCTTGATCATGATGCCCCCGGGACACTCGGGGTAGCCGAAGTCGGCCAGCGCCTTCGAGAAGCGTTGGCAGATGGCGTCGAGATCGTGGGGGCACTCGTAGCCGTCGCGGAGAATGAGGCCGTTGTCCTGGTCGGTCTTGAGGAGCTGCTCGCCGCGCCCTTCGCTGCCCATCACGAAGAGACAGCTGTTGGACACCAGGTCCTCCGGGGCGACCAGCTGCCAGGTGCGCTCGAACAGCCGGGCATTGAGCTCCTTCACCAGCTTGGCGATGGAGCTCACCTTGGTGCCCCCGTGGTGGAGCAACGAGATGAGCTTCGTGCTCTGCGACGCCGCCCGCTTCAGCATCTCGACGTCGGTGGCCTCGCCGATCTGCAGGGTGATGATGTGCGAGTGGTTGGTGAGGAAGCTCAGCAGGTCGAGCTGCTCCAAGACGCCGACGATGCGGTCACCCTCAGCGACCACCAGCCGGTGCACCTGGTGGTGAATCATCGCGGTCAGCGCGTCGAACACCAGGTCCGTTGGGGCGACGGTGATGAGGGGGAAGCTGGCGACCTCTCGCACCGCCAGCTGGGGGAGCGGCGTGCCGTGGAGAATGGCGCGCTGGAGGCCGGCGGTGGTGAAGATGCCGAGCTTGGGGGGCGTCGACCGCCCGTCGCGCACCAGCACGCTCGAGATCCGCTGCCCGGCGAAGATCTTCACCACCTCGAAGACGTCGGTGTCGCCCTCGACGGTGCGCACGGGCCTGAGAAACGCCTCGCTGACCCGGGCCATGGTGAGGGCCTGCAGCTCGTGGCGGCTCTGCCGCTCGGACAAGGCGCTGAGCTTGTTCGAGAAGTCGGAGAACAAGAGCGCCCCGAAGGTCGCGTTGCTCGAGATGAGGTCGCTCACCGCCTGGCGGGCGAGCTGGTAGGCCACGACTTCCTCGGAGGCGACGAAGCGGCCGCTCACCTTGCCCGTCACCAGCCCTCGGCCGTCGAAGGTGTCGTCGGGCCCATAGGTCGCCACCACCTCGTCGCCGTCGAAGTGGGTGACGTGGCCCTTGATGATGACGAACAGGTGCGTCGGGCGCGACCCCGAGTCCAGCACCAGCTCGCCCTCGGGGAAGTAGGCGACATCGACGCTGTCCCGCACCAAGCTCCGCTCGGCCGGGGTGAGGCAGTCGAATGGTGAGGCATCGAAGTGGAACGCGTTGGGCATGGGCCACTCGTGAGTCTAGACCCCTTGAGGGATGAGGCTTGAAGCGAATGGGTCGAGGGGCTGGCCAGACGGCCTCGGTGGTTGGACAGCAGCCCCGCCCTCGGGCCGCGGACCCCACTCGACGCTATGTTTCCCTCATGTCACTCACCTTGACGGCCCAGTACGACTCGCCGGCCGACTTCCTCGTGGCCTTCGACGCCGAGGTTTCGCAGGGCGGCCTTCTGGTGAGGGGCGCCGATGCCCACGGGGCCCCAGCGCTGAGCGAATGCACGCTGGTGGTGCAGGTGGCGGGAGCCAAGACGGTGGCGGTCGCTGCCCGGGTCGCGGCGGTGGTGCCCCGGGTGGGCGTGGCGGTGATGCTCGAGGCTGTTCCTCCCGAGCTGGCGGCGTTGGCGGTCTCGTTGCGGAGCCCAGCGGCACGGGAAGAGTCCGAGTCACCCGACGAGGAGCCTGGCGAAGGTGCGCCGAGGCTGTTGAGCGAGCGTCTGAAGACCATGAACGTCACTCAGAAGATGCAGCTCGGCCTGTCCGGGGGGCGAGAGGAGCGGATGGCGCTGTTCCGCGACGTCAACAAGATGCTCCACGTCTACGTCTTGCGGAACCCGCGCATCGGCCTCGATGAGGTCCAGCACGCCGCCAAGCAGCCAAACCTCTCACCCGACGCGCTGAAGATGGTCGCCGAGCACCGCGAGTGGGGGAGCAACGCCACCATCTGTGCCGCCCTGGTTCGCAACCCCAAGACGCCCCTGCCGGCGGCCTTGCGGCTCCTCGACAAGATCCCCATGAGCGAGCTGCGGGCCATCGCCAAAGGAGGGGCCCGAGAGCAGATCGTCCAGGCGGCCCGCAAACGGTTGGGGTCCCAAGGGTAGGCGGGGCAAGGCGGCAAGGCGCTGAGGCACTGATGGCGCCTGAGGCACCGCTCATCCGCAGTGGAACGGACTCCACCCATGGGCGTCTCCTTCGCGTGGCGGTAGGGACGG
>PMBV01000491.1 GCA_003153055.1 Myxococcales bacterium | reverse complement strand
TCGGGGTCTGCCTGCCTCGTTGCGACCACTACGACTGCAGCCCGGGCTACCAGTGCGACGCCTCCTTGGGACTGTGCATGGAGGCGGGGACGGGCACTGCCGACGGCGGCGTCTCCGACGTCCGGCACGTCGCGCTGGGTCAAGTTCAGGCGGGGACGACGCTCGACACGACGGGGCAGTTCTCGGTGAAGCTCAATAGCGATGACACCGCGCTTTCCCTCGTCATCGCCCCTGCCACCCTCACCAACACGCCGATCGTCACGAAGGTAACCGCCCCCAGCGGGCAAGTGCTCTTCGACCTGAGCTCTCCTACCGGATCGACGGTTCGCATCGTGAACATCGGCGCGGGGGTTCAGGGGTTGCTCCTGCCCAACTCCCCACGCGTCACCCCCGAGGTCGGTACCTATGAGTTCAGCGTCGGCTCCACCCCCACGACGACGGGGGTGACCATCGATGCCTTCATTCGCCGAGGCAACCCGACCGGCGGCTCGCTCCCGGTGAACTTCTGGTTCTTCAGGGGTAACGGACCGACGGCCGCGACAGCCCAGACAGACTCGAAGCTCGCCGCCGCCCTCGATGGTTGGAAGCAGGTCTATCAAGGCCTCGGCATCACGCTGTCTCCGGTGACCTACAACGACGTCCCGGCTCCCGAGAGCACGAGCTGCGCGACCATCACCGACCCTGAGGGCCAGGAACCCGCCCTCATGAATGTCGCTGCCGCCAAGGGGAAGCTCGGGTTGAACATCTTCTTCGTCGACCAGATCACTGCCTCCGGGCTCCCCCCTGGGATGGTGCTGCTTGGAGCCTCTCGCGGCATTCCTGGGGCGCACTCGTCTCCCGGGCTGGGTCATTCGGGCATCGTCCTCAACTACCTCGCCATCGACACGGGGACCCAGCTCGGCCATGTGCTGGCCCACGAGGCTGGTCACTACCTCGGCCTGTTCCACACCACCGAGCAACCGGGGACCACCTTCGACCCCTTGCTCGACACGCCGGAGTGCCCGAAGACCCAGGACGCGAACAATGACGGCGTCGTCAAGGCCAACGAGTGCCAGGGCCACGGAGTGGACAACATGATGTTCTGGCAGGACGCCAGCGGGCAAGTGACGCAGAACGTAGTCTCCGCCGAGCAGCGCTTCGTGCTGCTCCACAACACCATGGTGCAGTGATGAAAGACATCGCGATGCGCGGGCTCGTCCTGCCGCTCTCTCTGTTGTCCGCGGCGCTCGGATCTTGCGCGGCCGAGACGCCCCCCGCGGCGCCTCCCTCGACGCTGAACGTCACCGTGCCCAAGGGTGGCCTCCCCGCCACGGCGAAGGCCCCCGCGGTTTCGGCTTCCGACAAGGTGACCGCGGAGATCGCCTCGACCCTCGACGGCTTCGAGAGCTCGCCCTCGAAGGAATCGCTGCTCGCCCACGGAGACCAAGAGACCGTCACTCGCGCGCTGGCGGCCATCTCGCAGGACAAGACGCAGTCCACCATTCGCCGGCTCAGGGCCGTCTCGCTCCTCGGCTACTTCTCGACCGAGACCTCTCGTGACGCGCTGGAGACGGCGCTGTCGGGCTCGGACCTCATGCGGCGCGAGGCCGTCACCGCCTACGGCAACGCCTTTGGAGACAAGGCGCTCGATCGCACCACGCTCTTGCTCAACCACGATGATCCATTCACCCGCATCGCGGCCATCAAGGTGCTGGGGTCTATGGGCACGCCCGCGGCGCGGCTCGCGATCGAGGCCCGCATGAAGAGCGAGGGCGCTGATCCGGTCAAGCAAGCGGGGCGGGAAGCGCTCAAACCGCAGACTCCCACCCGGTGATCGATCACTCCGGGTCGAACTTCGGCAAGGCCGTCAACCGAAGCACCTCGGGAATCGCGCGCCCCTCGGTGACCAGCTCCATGTGGCCGACCTGGGAGCGCAGGAACAAGAGCCTCGAGCCTGGGCTGACGGCGGAGGGCAGGGGGAGGGCCGCCCGCTCCACGTCGACCCGCCCGGCAACGAAGCGCTCAATTCGGCTGGCCGTGTCCGAGCCCACCAACAACAGCCGCCGGTGGTTGTCGGTCGCCTCGTCGACCCACGCCGCGAAGTCCTCCTCGTTGCCGTAGAGGCCGTCGAGCAGCACCACCGTGTCGAGTAGCCCCGAGCTCAGCCACGGCACCAGCGTGCGGAAACCGCCGCTGTGCGCCATTGCCACCACGGCGCCTTTGGGCAGTTTCACGCCACTCACCTTCACCGTCTCGAGAAGCTCCCTGAGGCTCGACCACTTCACCGCCTCGGTGTACTGCGCCGGAGCCTCCGGGCTGATGAAGAGGGCGTTGATGTTGCTGTTCCCGAACTGCGCTGCCAGGTGCTGCTGGCGGAACGCGCTGTCCAGGTCCGTGTAGTACCCGTGCACGTATACGAGGGTTCCCGCGGTCGACGGATCGTAGCCCTGGGGCTCATACACGTGCACCGGACCCCGATCCGTCAAGAGCCGCAGGTGGAGCCCCTCACTCGGATCCGCTGGCTCCTCTTCGTCCACGACCGTGGCGGTACCGAGGAGCTTCGGCGGCGGCTGCAGGGACACACACCCGGCGGCCACCACCACCAGCCCAAACACAACCCCTCCGACTCGAAACGAACACCAACGCATGGACTTTGAAGCCTCCCAGGGCTGAACTCCCTCCAGATGGCCTTACCATTGGTCCGCTCGTGAAGCATCGACCACCGGGGCGAGGCCTTCGTGACCTCCCTCCCCACGGGCGGCGAGCCGATCAGCCCCCGGCGGTGTAGAGCTCGGCGCCCTTCTCGCGGAACTCCTTCGACTTTTCCTCCATCCCCGCCTCGATCGCCCTCACGTCGCTCGTGATCTGCATCGAGCAGAAGTGCGGCCCGCACATCGAGCAGAAGTGCGCCGTCTTCGCCCCGTCGGCCGGCAGCGTCTCGTCGTGGAACTCCTTGGCCTTGAGCGGATCGAGCGACAGGGCGAACTGATCCATCCATCGGAACTCGAACCGCGCCTTGGACAGGGCGTTGTCTCGCTGCTGAGCGCCGGGGTGGCCCTTGGCGAGGTCCGCCGCGTGGGCCGCGATCTTGTAGGTGACGACGCCCTGGCGCACGTCTTCGCGATCAGGCAGGCCGAGGTGCTCCTTCGGTGT
>PMBV01000368.1 GCA_003153055.1 Myxococcales bacterium | reverse complement strand
TCACCAAGAGCGCCCAGATGCCCTTCTCGTCGTGGCTGTTGGGGGCGATGCACGCGCCCACCCCCACTTCGGCCCTGCTCCACTCGAGCACCATGGTGAAAGCGGGGGTCTTCCTGTTGCTCAAGCTGTCCTTCGCCATGGGCCAGTCGCTGGTCGGCACCACGGTGGCCCTCATTGGGCTGTTGACCTTCGTGTTCGTCTCGGTGGTGGCGATGACCGAGCCCAACGCGAAGCGAGTCTTGGCCCTTTCGACCATCGCCAACCTGGGCCTGGTGGTGGGCTGCGCCGGCATCGGCACTCCGGCGACGGTCTGGGTGGGCGTGATGATCGTCATCTTCCACGCGGCGGCGAAGAGCCTGCTGTTCCTCGTGGTCGGCTCGCTCGAGAACCGGCTCTACACCAAGGAGCTGGAGCGCTTCGACAACCTGCTCTGGCGGTTCCCCCGGCTCAGCCTGCTCCTCTTGAGCGGCGTGACGGGCATGTTCATCGTGCCCTTCGGGCTGGTGGTGGCCAAGTGGTCGGCCATTCGTGCGCTCCTCGACGTGCCGGGGTGGCGAGGCGCCGTGTACCTGCTCGCGCTGGCCTACGGGAGCGCAGCCACCATCTTCTACTGGTCGAAGCTGTTGTCCAAACTGCTCGCGGCGCGCCAGGTCGAGGGAGCCGAGCTGGCCATCGAGCACCGGGTGTCGGGCTTCGAGTGGTTCGCCGAAGGGGCCCACGCGGTGCTGGTGCTCGCCCTCACCTTCGGAGTCTCGCTGCTCTCCGACCGGGTGGTCGCACCGCTGGCCCTCGACGCCCTCGCGGCGACCCCGCGGCCACTGCTGCACGTCGGGCCCCTGGTCCTGGTCTTTCTGACCCTGGCGGTGCTGTCGCTGCCGGCGTTGGCCTGGGCCTTCTACCGGCGCTCCGATTACCAGCTCGCCGATGTGTACCTGTGCGGGCGGTCGGCCAGCGAGACGCACCTGAGCGCGACGGCGGGCGGTGGCTCGGCCGCGGTGAGCCTCCGCAACTACTACCTCACTGGCGTCATCGACGGCCCGGCGGTGTTCCGCTGGGGCACGGCGGTGTGCGCGATGATCGTGGCGGTGATGATCCTCTTGCCCGGGGTGTCATCGTGAGCGCCGTGCTGTTGGCGCTGGCCTTCATCCTCGTCGCCCCGATGATCGGCGGCCTGGTGGCGGGCGTGGATCGAGTGGTGACGGCGCGAATGCAGGGGCGCGTCGGGCCGCCAGTGCTCCAGGCCTTCTTCGACGTGGCGAAGCTGTGGCACAAGACGACGCGGTCGGTGAACCCCGTGGCCGAGCCGCTGCTGTTGGGGCACGTGGGGTTCATGGCCTTGACCGGCGCCCTCATCGTGGGCGGCGTCGACCTGCTCTTCACCATCTTCGTCTTCGTGCTGGCGGCGGTGTGCCTGGTGCTGGCGGCGGCCTCGGCCGACTCGCCCTACAGTGCGACAGGGGCCCAGCGCGAGTTGGTGCTGGTGCTCGCCGCCGAGCCGTTCTTCGTGGTGCTGGTGGCGGCCATCTGCAAGCTGACCTCCGCCACGACGCTGGCCGGAGTGCTGGCCTCGCCGGTGCACGTGGCGGTCGCGCTGCCGGGGCTCTTGGTCGGGTTCCTGCTCATCGTGGCGCTCAAGCTGCGGAAGTCGCCCTTCGACATCTCGACCTCGCACCACGCCCACCAGGAATTGGTGAAGGGCCTCACCTCGGACCTCTCGGGCCGTCTGCTGGCGTACGTCGAGGTGGCCCACTGGTACGAGACGGTGATCCTCCTGGGGTGCTTCGTCGCCCTGTTCTTCAACTGGAGCCTCCCTTTGGGCCTCGCCGCGGCGACCCTGGCGTACGGGCTGGCGATCCTGGTGGACAACTCCACCGGGAGGGCCCGCTGGCCCTTGCTCCTCAAGACGGTGTGGACGGCCACCTTCTTCCTCGCCGGGGGCAACCTCCTCGCGCTGTACCTCGGGTGATGCGATGGGCATCTTCAAGCGCTCTTCGTGGTTGCTGCACTACGACGGTTCGAGCTGCAACGGCTGTGACATCGAGGTGGTGGCCTGCCTCACGCCGCTCTACGACCTGGAGCGCTTCGGGGTGCTCAACACCGGCAACCCCAAGCACGCCGACATCTTCCTCATCACCGGGGGTGTCAACGATCGCAACGTCGAGGTGGTCGAGACCCTCTACCGGCAGATGCCCGACCCCAAGGTGGTGGTCGCGGTGGGGGCCTGCGCCGCGTCGGGCGGCATCTTCGCTCGGGCCTACAACATTCGCGGGGGCATCGATCAGGTGATCCCCGTCGACGTGTACGTGCCGGGTTGCGCCGCGAGGCCACCGAGCATCATCGACGGCGTGCTCAAGGCCGTGGAGCTCCTCGAGGCCAAGACACGGAGGAGCGCGTGATGGACGCCACGGCATTTCTCGAGCGGGTGCAAGCGCTCCAGCGAGACGGATACCGGCTGTTGATGATCAACGCCACGGCCATCGCCAGCACGGAGGACGTCGAGCTCACCTGGTCCTTCGAGAAGCACGGACACCTCGAGCACTGGCGAGAGCAGGTGCCACCCGAGCAGGAGGTGCCCAGTGTCAGCGGTCTGTACCCGTTCGCGTACCTCTATGAGAACGAGGTGCGCGAGCTCTTCGGCGTGAAGGTGACGGGCCTGAACGTCGACTTCAAGGGGCAGCTGTACCAGACCTCGACCAAAGTGCCGTTCTCGGCCAAGGCCATTCGGGCGCGCCTCGACGCCCAGAAGGGCAAGAAGCCATGAAGAAGACCATCGTCTTGATGGGGCCGCAGCACCCGGTGCTCATCGAGCCAGTGGTGCTCGATCTGGTGCTGGAGGACGAGCTGGTGATCGATGCCATTCCCCGCATCGGGTACATTCACCGGGGCCTCGAGGCGATGGTCGAGAAGGTCGAGTACGCCGACTTCGGCACCGTGGCCGAGCGCATCTGCGGGATCTGCAGCTTCATGCACGGCATGGGGTACTGCCTGGCCATCGAGGAGCTGATGAAGGTCGAGGTGCCCGAGCGGGCCCGGTTCCTCCGAGTGGTGTGGGCCGAGCTCTCGCGGATCCAGAGCCACCTCTTGTGGCTGGGGCTGGGCGCCGACGCGCTGGGCTTCGAGAGCCTGTTCATGCAGTGCTGGAGAATTCGGGAGGGAGTGCTCGATCTCTTCGACCGCACCACCGGTGGGCGGCTCATTCACTCGGTCAACCGCATCGGAGGCGTGAGGCGGGACATCAGCGACGAGGACCTCGCCGGCATCGTGAAGACGCTGGAGGGCATCGGGGCTGCCTTCTCCGACGTGGCCCGGGTCTTCCTCGAGGATCCGTCGATTCGGCACCGGCTCGACGGGCTGGGGGTGCTCACGACCGAGGAGGCTCGAACGCTCGGGACCGTCGGCCCCATGGCGCGGGCCTCGGGCATCACGGACGACGTGCGGGTCGACGGCCTCTCGCCGTACGATCGGCTCTCGTTCAGCCCGCTGACCGAGACGGCGGGAGACTGCCTGGCCCGGTGCAAGGTGCGGGTGCGCGAGGTGCCTCAGTCCATCGACCTCGTTCGCCAGGCGGTGGCGCTGATGCCCAAAGGCCCGGGGCCCATCGACACCAAGGTGAGGGGGTTCCCCAGCGGTGAGGCCTACATTCGCCTCGAGCAGCCTCGCGGGGAAGTCGTCTACTACGTGAAGGCCAACGGGACGAAGCTGCTCGATCGGTTCCGGGCCCGGACGCCCACCTTCGCCAACCTGCCGGCGATGATCAGCTTGGTGAAGGGGTGCCAGCTCTCCGACGTGGCGAACATCATCTTGACGATCGACCCCTGCATCAGCTGCACGGAGCGATGACATGGGGAATCCATTGCGCCTCCCGATGGCCCTGACGGCGTTTAAGAACCTCTTCTCTCGACCTGCCACCCGGGTAGAGGTTCGGCCGCCGTACCCGGGAGCCCGCGGGCAGCTCGCCCTTGACCTCTCGACCTGTGTCTTCTGCGGTGTGTGCGCCCGCCGATGCCCCAGCGGGGCGATCGAGGTGTCCCGGGAGGCGCGGCGGGTCGCCATCGAGCATCTCAGGTGCGTGTTGTGCGGCGTGTGCGTGGACGCCTGCGCCAAGCACAGCCTGAGCCTCGAGGCAGAGCCCCTGGGCGCCCAGCTCGAAGGGAAAGACCGGCACCGGGTCGAGTACGTCAAGCCCAGCCCGACGGCCTCCGACGACGGGCCATCAGGGAAGGTGCCCAAGGCCAGATGAAGGAGGTCGGAGCCTGGTGGGTCGGCGCGCTTCGAGACGAAGCTCGACCACGGTCTTCGGGAGACGAGCGGCGCGGCTCGCCCCGCACGGCGTGGTGATGGACCGACGGCTCGGTGCCTGGTGTGAAACGCCGACCGAGGCCGAACACCGAGGCACGAGCCGCGTGAGGAAGTAGCCCGTCGAAGCGAGCCCGGAACAGGAGTGACGAGCACCGGAGCCGTGCCGGTGGGCCCAATGGGACCGCGCCGCAGGAGAGAGGCTGCCCGGCGGAGCGAGAGGATCGTTCGCGGCAGCAGGTTGGGCAACTCGTTCGGCACTTCAGGGGCGGTGGCCCACCTCGGCGCGGGGCGGCTCGTGCGGTTCGCCGACGACGGGGTCAAAGTACGGCCGCACTCGCAGCGGGACATCGAGGCGCTCGGCCAGCGCACGCAACGCCTCGAGATCCACCGACGGCATCGCTACCGCCGTGGCCTTCACCACCGGGACATGGGCCTTGACCTTGCGGATGAAGTCGCAGGCCGCCGGGTGAGCGGCCTCTCCGAAGGGGTTGGGGCAGAGCTGAACATAGGTCGCTGGGTCGCCCGCGTTGAGGGAGACGTTCACCTCGTCGACCGCGCCCGCCAGTTGGGCCGAGACATCACTGCCGTGCCTCAGGGAGGCCAGCCCATCAGTGACCAGCCGCACCCGCTCTCGTCGAGCCCGCAAGGCTCGGCCCACCTCGGCCACCACGTCGAGGCGCATAGTCGGCTCACCCAACCCGACGAACGCCACTTCACGGTGAGACGAGGTGCCCAACCGCGCCGCGGCCTCGATGAGCAGGGCCGCCGAGGGCTCGGGATCGTACCGGAGATCATTGCCCGCCACCGTCCAGCGACCGTGAGTCTTGGGGCAGAAGACACAGCGCAGGCTGCATCGGCGAGTCACGGCCAGATACAGCGTTCCATCGTAGAGGTAGGCGATCGACATCCTGGGGGGTGGTGAGGCTACCGGGCCCATGACCGGCCGTCGAGGCGAGAGTGTCACCCAAGCCCCGCTCGCAAGAGCTGGGCCCGGCTCGCTGGCTCCTTTGCCGAAGCGCAGTCGACCGAAGGAGCCGCCGCGCCACTGTCCAGTCGTTCAGGTGCCGTCCTCGTCGCATTCGATCGGCCAATCGGGCGCGCGAGGTCACCGCGTTCAGGGCCGACGAAGACGAGCAGGGGCGAGCATGCCTTGAGGTGCGGTGGGGGGATCGCTGCCCGCCCACCGAGGCGATCTGACCAGCACCTCGGCCCGCGAGCGCGGTAGCACTGTTGGCGACGCGAGTACATCAGATCAGAAGTTCGTTCACCGAACGCGGGTCAGGCACCAGGTTTGAGGGGGCGTCGCCGAGCGGAGCAGGTCGCGAAGGCTTGACGGTCGCAAAGAGCCCATCCGCGTCGCGCACGGCGAGCGAAGTCTTGAATGGACCGACCTCGAGGCTTGGTCCCTCCCCAGCCCTGTCATCACGGAGTACAGATTTGTACACCGTGATGACACGCTCGGAGACCCGTGCCCACCAGCCACCTCCTCTATGAGGGGCCCGCTCCCCGTGGCACTGTCACCCGGTGCCCGAATGGTCACTCTATCCATGGACCTCGAGTCCGTCTTCCCGGGTAGGAACGGTCCGGTCGGAGAGAGCGGCCTCCTCATCCCATCTCTCGTGGCCCGGCCCGTGGCAGCGTCGGTTCATCCTGCGCGGGAGCTGGCCACTCGCGAGCTCGGCGAAGAGCGATCGAACGCGATACACAGGTACCGTCCGTGGCTGGCGACGACGAGGGCCCGATGGAAGCGGACTTCCATTCGTGACACGGGATCACTGAGGAGCCGAGGGTCGAAGGGATGAGCGACAACAAGGTTGTCGTGATCGGGCCCCAATTCGCGACAACCTTGTTGTCGCCCCAGAGAAGGTGCACCCAGCGCCTCTCTGGTCGTGTTCAATGTTCAATGGCGCGGTCGCCGCGTCTTCGCAGCGGATGAGGCTCGTCGATGGCGGAACCGGTGCCCAACCACCGAGGCCCTCTGCCCCGCACCTCGACCCGGCCCCGGTCAACACCTGCAAGCCACCAGGACATGGAGGACCCGACCGACCGGCCGAGGGGCTCGTGATGCTCGCCCGGAGCCCCGGACTCCTTGCCGCGACCCATGCCTCGGGCCCTTCATTGCGCAACTCCAGACACGCCCTTCACCTCGATTGGTGAATTCTGGACACCCGCTGTCCATCTTTTCGCGCTCGATACGCGCCGCCTGAAGCGGTCGCCTCGGCGCGGGCCCTCCGTGACCGCCTCTCGAAGAAGGCCCCCGGCGTGGCGGTCCGAGTGGCCGACTGTCGAACCTCCGCGAGCCGAGCGGATGTCACGGGCCCACTCACCGAGTCAGCTCCAAGCGCCGGGTCTCGGCAGCCGAGAGCACCACGCTCGCGGCGGGCCCAATCTGTTCGGTGAGCACGTCGCCCAGGTTGACGACGTAGAGGGCCCAGGGCCCCGGACTCAGGCCTTCGAGGTGGAAGCGCCCTGCTCGCACCGGGGCCCATACCGAGCGAAGGCCCGCGAAGATGACCTCCCGGCCTGGATCGATGAGCTGTTCTCCCGAGAAGCTCGCAGACGCCCCCTGGACCGCCACCACCACGCCCCCAGCGGTCTCCACCCCGCCGATGCGCGCCGCCCCCTCGAGCGTCGCCCCCTCTGGACCGAACCCCACCTCGATGGGCGCCTCGCTGACCTCGACCCGCCGGGCCTCGGTCGAGCCCTCGCGGGTCACCACGACCGCATACGTCCCCGGCTCCAGGCCCTCGAAGCGAAACGCGCCGTCGGCGCTCGTGGTCATCGATGCCCACGAGGGGCGGAGCTCGACCGCCACGCCGGCGAGCGGACCGCCGACCCCATGAGCCACGCCCCAGATGGCCCCCCGCGCGGGCCGGAGCGAGAGCTCGACGGCCTCATCGCGCTCCTCCACCACCAGCGACTTCTTGGCCTCGACCCACCCGACCTTGGTCGCCGTGAGCGTGGCCGCCCCCACGCCGAGGCCCTCGAGCACACCGTGGCCGCGCGCATCGGTGACGGCCGTAGGCCCCGACGCCACCCCGAGCCGCACGCCCCCGAGTGGCCCGCCGCCTTCGTCATTGACCGAGACCGACACCCGACGCCCCATGGGCACCTGCACGTCACCCACTTCGACCTCGTCGGCGACCAGGGCGCGCGCGACTCGAGCGTGGCCAGGCGCCGAGAGGCGCAACGTCCGCTCCTCGCGCTCACCCAGCTCGAGGGTGAAGCGACCGTCCTCTGACGCCACGGCTTCGTCGTTGAGCACGAAGGCCGTCAGGGGCCCACGCTCGTCGACGGCCCGACCGCGAATCGCGGCGACGTGGGAGCGCTCGAGGGCCACCGTCACCTCGGCTCCTGGCCTCACCTCGCGCTCGAAAGGCCCGAAGCCGCGAGCCGAGACGCCCAGGGTGTAGTCGGTGTCACCGGCGGGCCGCAGCTCGAAGCGACCGTCGACGTCGGTCGACGAGTCAGCCGGCATGGCCGAGAGGATCGGGGTCACATCACCCCGCGCCAAGGCCCCCAGCGACCGTCCAAAGAGCCCCTTCTCATCGGTCGGGGCGAGGCGCACCGAGGCGCCTGCGATGGGCCGGTGACGCTCGTCGGTGACCCGACCCCTCACCAAAGCAGCCCCGGCGAGGCGAATGTCGAGGCCGTCGCGCGCCTGACCCGGATCGAGCACCACCTCGGCGGAGGTGCCGGTTCCTCGGGCATGCGCGGCGGCGACGACCAGCCGCCCCGGCCCCAGACCACCCAGGGCGTAGCGCCCATCGCGATCGGTCTCGGTGGTTCCGCCGCGCGCAGTGAGCAGGTCCTCGAGGACAGCCGGGACGATCACCACGGTCGCACCACGAACGCCCTGCCCCCGCTCGTCGACCACCCGCCCGGAGAGCGACGCACCCGCGTCGAGCACCACGTTGACGACCCGGGCCTTGGGCTCGACTGCGATCGATGCCGCGCGATAGCCCACCTTGCTGACCTTGAGCCAGCACGACGCGGTCGGCGAGGGCAGCCGGAAGGCACCCCGCGTGTCGGTGGAGGCGGGGGCACGATGGGGGCCACACTCCAACACCACCTCGGCCTGGTTCACCGGCGCACCTTGGGCGTCGACCACCGTCCCATCGAGGCCCGGCTCGCACGGCAGCGTCAGGGCCACCTCGAGCTCTCCAGCCCCCAGCACCACCTCTTCCTCCGCGACCCCCAGGCACTCGGGCGACGTCGCTCGAACCGTGTACGCACCAGGAGAGAGGGGCCTCGACTCGAAGTGGCCGTCAGCCGAGGCCTGCGTCTCCTGGTCCTCCTCCCCCGTGAATGAGAGGTGGGCATACCGAGGCGGCGCTCCACCGGACTGGCGCACCTGGCCACGGAGCACCCCGCCCTCGACGAGCTCGACGAACACGTGACGCTCGCCCGCGGTCACCTTGGCCCGGGTGCGCCCCACCAGGTGCCCCTTGTGCGCCACGATGGCGAGAGAGCCGCTCGGCGAGACTTCGGAGAACCGCGCCAGCCCGTCGGCCCCCGTGACGCCCTGGAGCGAGCGACCGAGCGTGACCGTGGCAGAAGCCACCGGCGCCCCCAGGTGCTGTGCCCGGACCCAGAGAGTCGATGACGGGGCGAGGACGATGGTGGTCGCCCGCGCCCAGTCCACCACGACTTCCCGTGGCGGGAACCCCGGGGCGTCGACGATGGCGACGGCGCTCTGAGGAGGCACCGACAGGCTGAAGGTGCCGTCGGAGGCAGAGACCGCGCGACCCGAGGTGACGGCGGGCCTCGCCAGCACCAGCACTCGAGCGCCCGCTACCGGCTCGTTCGCCGAGCCCACCACCCGGCCGGTCATGGTCTCTCGAGGTGCCAGCTCGATGAGCAGCGGCGCCTCGCCGTCGACGGCCGTCGGCGTCACAGGAGAAACCCCGAGGGCACCGGCGCTGGTCTCGGCCCACACCAACCGAGGGTGCACCTCGCCGCAGAGCCGGAAATGGCCCTCGCCGTCGGTGGTGGTGCTCTCGGCGCCGTCGACCAAGCCCATGCCGGGCTGAACCGTGTCGAGCGCCCAGCGGAGGCCTTCGGTGCACTGGCACTCGGGGGCGGCGGTGCACGGGCAGCCGGCAGCGGGCCCAGGCGGGCTCACGGCGGCGGAGACGAGCGCACCGGCCGCCGGCTGGCGATCGAGCAGCACCACACCGGTCACGCACGACGGGGTCGCCGGCGGCAACGTCACCAGGCGAGGCAGCTGGAGTGAGGGGTTCGCCACCGGAGCCCGGGAGGCCTCTCGTTGCAAGAGCTCATCGCGCTCGCGCCGGAGCCACCACTGCCGCCCCCAGAGGGCTCCGGCCACGAGCCCGGCGATCGCAGCCAGCGCGCCGATGGCGAGGAGCGCGCGCCTCACTTGGCAGCGCCTCGAGCGCCCACGTACTCCTCGAGCTCGTCGAGCGTGCCCGGCCAGTCGTCCTTGAGCAGCCGCGACAGCGAGCGATCAGCCAGGAGCTTGCCCCCGGTTTGACAGCGGGCGCAGTAGTCCGTCTCATTCTCGGCGTAGACGATGCGCTGCACGGGAGTGCCGCAGACCGGGCACGGCTGCTTGTGCTTGCCGTGCACGGCCATCTCGGGGCGAAAGGCCGTGACGTGCTCGGGCCACGAGTCTCCGGTCTCGGCCGTGAGCCGAGCGTGCCACTCCGAGAGCACCTCCCGGGTGGCCTCGAAGAGCCGGGCGATCTCTTCTCCGGTGAGGGTGCGAGTCTGCTTGATGGGGGAGAGCTTGGCGCGGTGGAGGATCTCGTCGGAGTACGCGTTCCCGATGGCGGCGAACAGCCGGGGGTCGGTGAGCGAGCGCTTGAGGGTGTGGTTCTCGGCGCGGAGGCGTTGGGCGAACTGGTCGACCCGCGCGGTCATGACCTCGAGCCCGCCCCGGTCGAGGGCCAGCAAGCCCGCCTCGGTCATCACGAGGTGGAGCGAGGCGCGCTTCTTGGTCGACACCTCGGTGAGCAGCAACGAGCCCGTGGCGAAGTCGATGGCCAGGAGCCCAGCCCGACCGGGGATCTTCACCCCTGCCGGCTTCCACTGGAGGCGGCCGGCCACCATGAGGTGAATGACGACGAACAGCTCGCCCTCGAGCGCGAAGGCGATGCGCTTGCCGACGCGCCTGAGGCCCACCACCCGGCGCCCAGAAGCCGAGGACAGCGGCGGCTCGACGGTGCGCAGGACGAACGGGCTCACGAGCCGTATGCGCTCCAGCACCTGGCCCACCACTCGCGGCTTCAGCGCGTCGAGGTACACCTCGAGATCGGGAAATTCAGGCACTTGGGCCCCGCTCCTTCCTACGGCTCGATGTCCCGGTTGTGCCTTCTCTCATGTGGTGAATACCCGCTGGGCTTGAGCGTATGCTGAGCTTGCCATGTCTTACCGACGCGTTCTCGCCACCATGACGGTGGTGCTGTTGGCCCTCCCTGCCCAAGCCCGATTTGGAAAGGGCGGGAGCTCCTCGAGCGGGTCCTCGCACTCGAGCTCGAGCTCGCACGGGTCCGCGAGCCCAGCACCGATGGCCCACGGGGCGACCCCAGTGCGCTCCGGCGCCCCCACCGCATCTTCCGGGGCGCTCTATGCCCCGTACTGGGGCTGGGGTTCGAGCCCCTGGAGGTACGGCTATTACTCAGGGTGGTTCGTCCCTCGGTATGGGTACGGGTATGGGTACTACGCTGGGCCGGCCTTGGTGGGTCAGGCCGCCGTGGCCGAGGAGAGCCCCAGCCTCCGCGTCACTGCAGGGCTGGAGGCGATGACGTACGTCAACGGCGAGACGGGGGTGACGCTGGGAGCGCAGGTGCACGTCGAGGGCGAGCGATGGGGCGTGCTGCTCGGTGGGCAGAACATCGCCGTGAGGTCTCTCGATGGGGCAGGCGTGGACATGCTGCAGCAGGCCCAGGCGCGGTTGACCTACGCATTCTTGAGCGGGCGCTACGGGCGGCTCAGGGCCGAGCTCGGCGTCGACGCCGTCTTCGCTCCCAGCATCATCACCACCGGGCCCTCGGCGGCGCTCTCCGGCACCTTGTGGATCGGCGGTCCGGTGGCGCTCGAGGGAATGGTGCTCGTGACGCCACTCCCGTTCTGGCAGCTCGACTACCGGGCCGGAGTCGCGGTGGGCCTCGGCCCAGTGGGGCTCCGAGCCGGCTGGCGCACCCAGGTACTCGATGATCGCGGGCTCACCGGCGACGGACTGGTGCATCGAGACGTCTACATGGGGCCGTACGTCGGAGCGTCGATCGCGTTCTGACGTGGAGGAGCCGCGCCTCCGCCCTTCATCCCTCTGGCGCATGCCCTCCCCTCGCGTCATACGGGAGCCCGCATGCGGCCCCCTCGCCTCGTCCTGCTCCGACCCCGCAACGCCGACAACCTCGGCGCCGTCGCGCGGGCGATGAAGAATTTCGGCCTCACCGACTGGGTGGTCGTCTCGCCCAACCCCCGGCTCCTCGACGCCCCGGAGCTGAGGCGCCTGGCGGTGAAATCGGGCGACCTGCTCGATGACGTGCGAGTGGTGGACAGCTTGGCCGAGGCGGTGGCTGACTCGACCTGGGTGGTGGGAACGACGGGTCGCCTCATCGACGGACGACGCCGGCTCACCCCCAGGGACCTGGCGACCGAGGCCAGCTCCCGCGGCGACGCCCCTTGGGCCCTGGTCTTCGGCGATGAGCGTCACGGGCTGGTCAATGACGATGTGGCCCAGTGCCACGCGCTCTCGTTCATTCCCGCCTCCGACGAGCAGCCCTCGCTCAACCTCGCCCAGGCGGTGGTGGTGTACGGCTATGAGCTGGCGTCGACTTCACGAGCACCGGCGCGCACTCCGGGGCCCACCTTGGCCGATGACTCACAGCTGCGGCAGGTGCGCACCTCGATGGAGCTGGGCCTTGGCGCCATCGGGTTCCTCACGCCGGCCACGGCAGATCGCCACGCCGTCGACGAGCTGATGGCCCCCCTGACCCGCGGGCGGCTCACCAGGGCCGAGGCCACGCTTTGGACCGCGGCCCTCCGCGTGGTCGCCAAGCGCTCCAAGGCCACCTGAGTCGCGATCGGCATCAGCCGGCGGTTGCATTCACACTGGAGGTGTGCGAAGCGCGCGCTTCCTGCAAGGTCAAGATCAACGAAAAGGAGGTGAAAATCGATGACGACGGTTCGCGTCAAAGAAGGCGAGTCCATCGAAGCCGCGCTCAAGCGCTTCAAGAAGGCGACAGAGAAAGCGGGCATCCTTTCCGAGATCCGCAAGCGAGAGCACTACGAGAAGCCCTCGGTGAAGAAGAAGAAGAAGGCGCTGGCGGCGAAGAAGCGCGCGGTGAAGAAGTCGCGGAAGAGCTTCTAAGAGTTTCGTCAGTTGATGGTGGAGGGAGCGTCGTGAGTGCCCTCCACCAGTCTTTCGTCTGAAGGAGCGACCATGGCCACCATTCGCGAGCGCCTCGATTCCGACCTGAAGGATGCGATGCGGGCGAAAGATGAGCTTCGCCTCAACACCATCAGGGCCGTGAAGAGCGCCATCAAGTACAAAGAGGTCGAGGCCACGGCCAAAGTCCTGGACGATGCGGGCATCATGGGTGTCTTGACGACGCTGGGGAAGCAGCGGCGCGACTCCATCGAGGAGTACACCAAGGCCAACCGCCTCGATCTCGCGGAGACGGAAGAGAAGGAGCTGGCCATTCTCAAGGCGTACCTGCCCACCCAGCTCTCGGCCGCCGAGCTCACCCAAGAGGTGACCAAGGCCATCGGAGAATCCGGGGCCAAGTCGATCAAGGACCTGGGCGCGGTCATGAAGATCATCACCCCCCGGCTCAAGGGGCAGGCTGAGGGCAAAGCCATCAGCGACGAGGTCAAGAGCCAGCTGTCCAAGCTGGGCTGAGCGCATCGAGGGAGACCCGCCTGATCCCCGAGGCGAAGATCCAGGAAGTCCGTGAGCGGGTCGACATGATCGCTCTGGTTCAGCGCCACGGCGTCGAGCTCAAGAAATCGGGCCGAAGCTACAAGGGCCGCTGCCCCTTCCACCAAGAGAAGAGCCCCTCGTTCTACGTCTGGCCCGAAGAGAAGCGCTTCAAGTGCTTCGGCTGCGACGCGGGAGGCGACGCCATCTCGTTCACCCAGCGCCTGCTGGGGAAGACCTTCGTCGACACGGTTCGCGACCTGGCCAAGGAGTTGGGCATCGACCTCGAGGCTGATGTCGACCCGGCGACCCGCGAGCGCCAGCAGGTCAAAGACGCCACCGACTTCGCCGCCCAGCACTTCAAGGCCCGCCTGTGGGACCCCTCGGCCGGCCATCACGCCCGCGAATACCTGAGGAGCCGCGGCCTTTCCGAGGAGGTCATGGAAGCCTTCGGGCTCGGATGGGCTCCATTGGCGTGGAGCGAGCTCGCCGACAAATTCCAGGCACATGGGCTGCTCGGCTTTGGCGAGAAGGCGGGGCTGGTCGTTGCGAGGCAAAAGGGAGAGGGCTACTACGACAGCTTCCGCGGTCGGGTCATCATTCCGATCCGCTCGCCGGAGGGGCGTACGATCGCCTTCGGAGGCCGTCTCCTCGAGGGAGAGGACGGGCCCAAATACCTAAATTCACGAGAGAACAGACTCTACATCAAGTCCGAAGTGCTCTTCGGTACCGACCGCGCCCGAGACGAGATCCGCCGCAAGAAATCAGCCGTGCTCTGTGAGGGTTACTTTGACTGTATCGGGCTTCATCAAGCTGGGGTGAAGAATGCCGTGGCCCTCTGCTCGACCGCCCTGACACCAGGGCACCTGGCGCTGCTGCAGCGCCTTGAGGCGAAGGAGTTGGTGCTCTTGCTCGACGGCGACAAGGCAGGACGAGACGCCGTGCACCGATTGGCGGGAGTTCTGCTCGCCACCGGCTCCAACGCCCGTGTGGCGCTGCTTCCTGAAGGTGAGGACCCCGACACCTACGCACTGAAGGCCGGAGCCACGGCGGTCCAGGAGCTCGTCCAGCGCGCGATGCCCCTGACGCAGCACCTGTTCGAATCGCTGCTGCCCTCGGGACAGGCTGCGTCATACGAGCAGAAGATCGCTGCCCTCGACAGCCTCAGACCCGTCACCGCCCAAATTCCTCCGGGACTCTCTCGAACCGCCTTCTTTGGGGCCATGG
>PMBV01000111.1 GCA_003153055.1 Myxococcales bacterium | reverse complement strand
AGTCGCCGAGCCGCCACCAGTCGCCGAGCCGCCTCCGGTGTCTCCACCTCTCTGGCCACCATCCATGTCCCAGTACAGGCCGCCCTCACAACCGACCGCCCCTGCCGCGAGTACAGCGAGTGTCCAGAGGAGGGCGAACGAATGCGCTGAGCGCTCGCGTCCCTGGCGCCCGTCTCCATTGTGACTGACCATGTGGGTGTGGCTCTCCTCTGAAGAAGACCTTTGCAGGGCGGAAAGAGGCGTCTCGGCCACCCGTCGGGTCACGCCCCGGCGGAAGGGGGCAACTGATCAGCGCTCGCCCCCCTTCTTGTCGCAGGAGTCCGGGAAGTCGGGCAGTCGGTGACTCCGGCCAGGAGAGGCGGCAGCATACGGGGGCTCAAGCTAGCCGCCCTGCGCGTACATCTCGACGTGTCGGAGGGCGCTCCGGACGACGCTCTGTGCGTTGGCGACATACAACCGCGTCTGACTCGCCCACGCAAAACGGAGGGCCTCGAAGAGGAGGGCGTGGGCGAAGGACTGGGTGATGACTCGAACGTTCGAGAAGTCCAAGACCACGGCCTCCTTCTTCACGAGGCTTGGAATGAGCTGTTGCTGGGCCAGGTGTTGCGCCATGTCGTTATTCTCGAGAAACGGGGCGACGACGAAGCGCTTCGCGCCTGCAGGTGGGGCCTCATAGCTGAGCCACTCTCGCGTCAGCCTTCGAGGTGACCGTTCACTCGCCATCTCGCCGATTCGCTCGAAAACCGATGCAAAGCCTTCGGGAAGCTCGGTCGGGATTTCGAAGGCGACGAGCGTCCCAGGGTACCCCACCGCCAAGCGCTCTATTCGCGTCGTGAGGCCAGGATCGATGAGAAGGCTCGCACTCCCAGACGAGACAAGGAGGCGTCCCTCAAGCGCTTTGGCCAGCTCGGAAATGTAGAAGAGCCCTAACCCAGCGTTCTCGACGCCTCCGGAGCGACCGGGGGCGAAGGCGCCAGAGTGATAGGGCCAAAGTGCTTGTTCGAGGGCGACGTCGTCCTCGATCAGATCCGGGTGTGTTCGCGACATCGTGGCTCGGATTCCCTGGCCGTTGTCGGCGACGGAGACCTGAAAGACCGGTCTGTTCGCGTGCAGCCCGCGGTCGTTTCGCTGTGCGCCGACGACGCCCCCAAGGACATCTTCGCTGTGTTGTACGACGTTCCGAAGGAGCTCGATGATCACGTACTCGATTGCAAGTCGAGACGCCTCATTGGCTGGCTTTTCTCCGGCCAACAGTCGCCCGATTTCGAACGCGACCGGCTGTATTTCCTTCTCCTCACACACACGCGTGAGCCTGACGGTCCTCCCCTCCTCGCCTTGCACCCGTCCGTGAACGCCCTGCACGACCTCGGCGAGCCCGACCGCCGTGGCGAAACCGAACGCAGCAGACGATTGCTCCCACTCGAGCGCCACGGGATCGCGTCCATCGGCTCGCGCCCGCGCGGCCATCGCCGTCAGGGACCACATCTCCGCGAGCGAGACATCGGACAGATCAATCGAACCTCGGCATGCCGCCATGACATTCAAAAACCGGCTCGGCTCCTGCAGGGTGAAGACCTTGTTGGTGGCGGCTGCGTTCACGGCGCCAGTCTCGCAGAAGACTGCGCTGGACCCTAATCTCGTAGTGGCCTCGCTGCTGGCGGGACCCGACGGCTGAGAACCTTCCATGCACCGACCCTCGGTCGACCGAGTCATCGACTGGCCGCTCTCGGAGCTCCTGGGCCCTGACGTCGTCAAGCACACCTCAGGGGGAAGGAGTCGTCTGGGCCACCCGTCGGGTCACGCCCCACGCGACCAAAGCGACCGCCGCCACCCCGGCGACCCACAGCAACAGCGTGAGTGAATCACGGAAGCCCTGGAACAGCATCCACGCCGCCGAGACCACGTAGACCGCCGCGCCAACCAGGCCCAGCGCTGAGGGGCGCTGCTCCGGCGTCTTCGCCCTCGCGAGGGCGGCGAACAGGCCGGCCACGGTCAGCGCCGCGAAGAACACCAGCACGGCCCCGACGTTGCTCAGCACCGTTCGAACGTCGTGTGTGTAGAGGAGCGAGAGGGCCAAGACACCCTGGAGAATGACGGCGGCCGTCGGCGGCTTGCCCTCCTTGGCGCGGAGCACCTTGGGTAGCACGCCGTCGCTGGCCATCGCGGCGTACACCCGTGGGCCAACCAGCATCATCGCGCTCATCGCCGAGATGAAGAGCAGCAGCATCACCGCGCTCATCACCCGCGCGGCTCCGGGCCCCATGAGGTGCGCCATCACCGCCTGGCCCAGCGTCACCTGCTCGTACTGCCCTTTGAGCGAAGTGAAGTCACCGTAGTTGAAGACGACCGTGCCCTCCGACGGCGTCAGGTTGGCGACGAAGACCACGTTCACCACCAGGTACAGCAGGGCGACGACGATGGTGCCCAGGAGCATCGCTCTGGGCACGTCCTTCGCGGGCTGCCTGAATTCGTCGGAGGCGTAGACCGCCGCGTTCCACCCCGAGAAGGCGAAGGCGATGAAGAACAAGCTCGACAGCACGTCGGGCCACGGCGACTCGTGCGGAGACGGCGGAGCCCAGGTTGGCCAGGCCCAGTTGCCCTTCACCAGCGCCACCACCACAAAGGCGAACAGGAGGCTCACCTTGACTCCGACGAGCGCGTTCTGGGCCCGAGTGGACACGTGGAGCCCGGTGGCGTGAACCACCGTGAGGCCGATGACCAGCACCGCGCCGACCACCCGAGGGTCGAGCGACGGGAACACCGCTCGGGCGAAGGCGCCCGCCGCCAGCGCGTCGAGGGCGATGGGGGCCGAGAAGCCCACCAAGAGCGACGCCCAGCCGGCCAAGTAGCCCAGGGCCGGGTGGAGCAGGGTGGAGAGGTAGCGGTACTCTCCTCCGCCGCGGGGCACCAGCCGGGCGACCTCGGCGTAGGCGACCGCGCCGCACAGGGCGAGCACCGCGCCGATGACCCACGCCAGCACGATGTACCCGGCGGACAGGTTCTGAGCCATGAAGCCAGTCGAGAGGAAGACGCCGGCACCGACCATGTTGGCGATGACGAGGCCCACGCCCGACCACATACCGAAGGTCTTCGAGGGGGAGGACACGTTCCCGCGAGGTCTACCCCAGTCGGGTCTCTGGTGCGAGCACCCGGGTCATCGCCGCTCGAAGCGGAGCACCAGCGGATCCACCTCGGGAGGCAACACCAGCGACGAGAGGCCCTCATCGGCCGTCATCGTCCACCCTGGCGCCGCCGACTCGTAGGCGCTCCAGTCGCCGGCGGCGAAGCGATGCGTGGTCGTGATGACGAGGTACTGGCGCACGTGTTCGGCCGCGAAGACCCGCCGCTCGAAGGTGTTGCCCGGCGGAGGAAAGCAACACAGCACCACCGGCCGCGGGTAGCGCTGAAGGGCTGTCACCGCGTCGAGCTGCTCCACCGCTTGGGGGTACTCGAGCACCCGTGCCCAACTGTGGTCGTCGGTGGCCTGCACCGAGAGCCCCGCCTCGCCGAGGAAGCGGCTCAAGGTCCCGTCGCCGGCCGCGACCTCGAGGCACTCCTGGCCCTGGAGGCGCTGCACCAGGGCCGAGACGAGCTCAGCCGAGAAGAAGCAGTAGATGCCGCGCTGCTGCACCAGCGGCATCACCTTGCGTCGATCGACGACCAGCGGCCAGAGGAGGCGAAAGGCCCAGCGCGACACCGGCTTTCGTGTGAGCCCCTGGCGGAAGAAGAGCCGCTGCACCAACAGGCCGCTCCACAGCCCCAGGCGCACCGGGCCGTGGGTGACGCCGGTGGCCGCCGACTGGAGCATGCGCTCCACCGCGAGTTGGCCCAGGCGCGCGGCGACCAAGAAGGGCAGGGCCTCGGCCAGCACCTGGGGGTTCCCGTGGCTCTTCTTGAGCTTAGTTTGCCAGGGGGCGGCGGCGTCTTTGAGCCCGGTGACGAAGCGCTCCAGGCCCGTGGGCCCGGCCTTGGAGGCCTCGACCAACCGTGCGCCCACGGCTCGCCACTCGGCCGGATACACGGCCATCAAGGCGTCGAGGGGCGTCGACTCGAGCTCTGACAGCGCCTCCCTCGGAGAGCGGCCCATTTCGCCACACGGTAGCAGGTGAAGGGCGCGTTGAGGGAAGCGCGAGGGCTCCACTTTTCATGGTAAGGCCAGCGGCCATGTCGATGCTCGCGCTCCTCGTCGTCCTCGCCCAGGTTCCCCCGCCTGCTTCCGCCTCCGCGGCTGGCCCCCTCGACTTCACCGAGGACGCCAAGGCCCTGTTCCGCGTCGTCGCCTGTGGCTCAGACGCGCCCTTGCCGCCCAACGTCGACGCCAAGGTGGTGGAGGCGCACTGCAAAGAGATGCAGCGCCGCTACGGAAAGTACCGCGCGATGTGGATTAAGGAGGCCACCCCCTTCATCGAGGGGCTCAAGCCGGCCGGGTTGCCCACCACCGTGGTGTACCCCTTCGGTGGCGGAGACCTCATCTCGGCCCTCACCACCTACCCGTCGGCCAAGGAGATCACCACGATGTCGCTGGAGCACGCCGGCGACCCCCGGAGGCTCCTCAAGGGCATCGACGCCAAGCAGCTCGAGCAGTCGCTCCAGTTGCTCCGCTACACCTCGTCGGGGCTCTTGGTGGCCAACGACTCGAAGACCGAGAACCTGATGAAGGTGCAGCGCGGAGAGTTGCCCGGCCAGCTCTGCTTCTTTCTCATGGGGCTCGCGGCCCACGGCTACGAGCCGGTGCAGCTCCGGTACGTGAAGCTCAACGCCGATGGCTCGCCGCGGTACCTGACCGCCGAAGACCTGCAGAGCCTCGAGAAGAAGGAGGCCACGCTGCTCCACAAGGCCTGGGTGTCGCCCGATTTCTCCGAGGCCTTCGACAACCTCGAGCTCGTCTTCGTCAAGAAGGGTGAGGACCCCAAGACGCAGGCGCGGGTGCACCGCCACTTCGCCCAGAACCTCGACGACAAGCACTTCGGCCTCGACACGGCCATGCAGGCCTACCTCGACGCGCGCAAGCCCATCGTGGCGATGACGAAGGCGGCGAGTTACCTCTTGTGGCGCGACGACTTCCGCCTCATTCGCGACTACCTCCTCTCGCACATGGAATTCATGGTGTCCGACTCCACCGGTGTTCCCCCGAAGCTCGCCCAGAAGGCCGGCTTCTCGCAGCAGGCCTACGGGCACTTCGCCGAGTCGTTCCTCCCCGCGAACGCCACCTACAACGAAGACTTCCGGCAACTGTGGAAGACGGCCAAGCCGCTCAAGTTCCGCTATGGGTACCTCGACAAGAACCTCTCGATGCACATGCTGGTGACCTTCCGTGCCGCGCCCGACGGCGGAGCCCCGCTCGAGCAATGATGGCGTGCCTGCTGGCGGGGGTGCTGGGCCAGCTCGACGGAGGACTCGCCGAGGAGCCGACCCCCGCTCAGCTGCTCGTGTCCCGCACGGTGGAGCGAGAGTACGTCGATCAGCTCCTCGATGATGGCCGGCACCAGCGCTTCGGCACGGCAGACAAGGGGCCGGTGCACGTCTGGCGGCCGAGGCGCTACACCGCCCGCGACGCCGCGATCATCGTCTACGTGCACGGCTTCTACACCGACGTCGACACCGCCATGCGGGAGCACAACCTGGCGGCCCAATTCCGAGACTCGGGCCGCAACGCGCTCTTCATCGTGCCGGAGACGCGCTCGGGGCGGAGCGACCCGGTCTACTGGCCCGACCTCGCGGAGCTGCTCTCGACGGTTTCGCGGCGCCTCACGCTCGAGCTGCCCCAAGGGCCGGTGATGGTGGTGGGGCACTCCGGTGCGTACAAGACCATCGCCTCGTGGCTGGCCAAGGGGCCGCTCAAGGAGGTCGTGTTGATCGACGGCCTGTACGGGAGTGACGACGACTACCGCCGGTGGCTCAGCGACGGTCAGGCGCCAATGCCCCGGCAGCTCGTGCTGGTGGGCTTCGACACCCAGAATCAGGTCGACGCCTTCGTTCGAAGGCAGCCGGTGTCAGTACAGTTGGACACGATTCCCTACCTCTATGACGAGCTCCCACTCGCGGCGCGGCGTGCTCCCGTGGTGGCGCTCAAGTCAGAGCGATTTGATCACATGGCGTTGGTCACCCAAGGGCGGCTGTTGCCCTGGTTGCTGCATGCGCTCAGGTAGTCACGTCTGTGCTGTGCGCACGTGACCCACAAGTCGGTCTCGGGGTATGGGGGTGGTCAGGGGTTGGTCTGCCTAGGTAGGGTGCGGTCGGAGCCGTTGGGAGGCAGCACGATGACGCGATTCGCCCCGAGCTTGACCGTGCTGGCACTGGTGTTGCCAGCATCGTTGAGTTGCGTGGTCGCGAATGATCCCACCGACGCCACGCTGGTGTCGCTCGGGCTAAACCCTGGAGCCATGAGTCCCGCGTTCAGCGGCGATCACCAGAGCTACGTGGTGACCGTTCCAACCGGCATGAGCTCCTTCGTGCTCGTCGCCACCACGAGCGCGCGGGTCAGCACGCTGGGGGTAATCCAAGATGGAGGCCCCTACGTGAGCCTCAAGAGCGGCGTGGTCTCTCCAGCGCTGAGCGTCCCGCCGATCGGCACCTGGTCGAGCGTGACGGTGCGGGTGCTCGCGGCCGACGGTGCCGCCACGAAAGAGTACTCGTTGTTGGTGAAGCAGGCTCCCTCGGGAGGTGGCGTCCTCGCGGCCCTGACCGCGAGCGCAGGCACGCTGAGCCCGGCCTTCGATGGCGCGACTTCGAGCTACTCGCTCAGCGTGCGCAACGGTACGGGGAGCGTCAGCCTCACGCCCACCACCAGCGACGGGACAGACGTCGCCGTCAAACAGGACCAAGGCGCCTTCGTCCGCGTGGCGAGCGGCGAAGCGACGGCGCTCCAGGTGCCGGCGGAGGGGGTACCCTCGACGGTCATCGTGAGGGTCACCGGCCCGAACGGCTCGACCAAGGACTACACCGTGGCCCTCACCCAGTCCGCTCCCGGGAGCTTCGTCGTCTATGCCATCGGCGACTCGACGATGGCTGACGTCAACACCGATGCCTCCGCGACTCAGCGCGGTTGGGGCCAACTGTTCGCTCACCTGGTGGGCCCTGACGTCATGTTCGTCAACGCAGCCAAGAAAGGCTCGAGCACGAAGTCGTTCATCGCCGATGGCTCCTGGGAGGCGGTGCGCTCGAGGCTCTTGCCCGGTGACTTCGTCTTCATCCAGTTTGCCCAAGGCGATGAGGTGGACCATGGGCTGGAAGGCAACGGAGGCGTGGGCACCGCGCCGTTCGGCGCCTACCAGGTGTACCTCCGCCGCTACGTGGATCAGGCGCGGGCGGCCGGGGCGACCCCCGTGCTGTTCACTCCCGTGGTGCGGAGCACGTTCTCGGGGGCCGCGCTGCCGCCGTCGTCCTGTCACGACCTCACGGGCGTGGGCGCCGCGTCGATTCCCCCGACCCAGAGTCTGAACTACGTCGACGCCATGAAGCAGGTGGGCACGGCCAGGGCGTGCGCGGTGGTGGACCTCACCGCGGCGACCAAGCTCCTGGCGGAGCAGCTCGGCCCCACGGGCGCGCCGGCGGTGATGTTCGTCGCCACTGACGACGCCAACCTCCAGCCTATCGGTGCTTCGCTGGTCGCCACGCTCGCGGCCGAGGCGCTGCTCTCCCAGGGAGTTCTGATGGGTCACCTGAGCGTCTCGCCGGTGCTGGTGGTCAACCCGTCGACGCTCGACTTCGGCACCGTCTCGTTGGGTGGCACCTCGAACAAGCCCATCTCGGTGATGGGGCTCTCGCTCAGCCCCGATTCGGGCTCCGTCACGGTCGCCGCGCCGACCGGGTTCCTGGTGAGCGCCACCGCCGCCGGGACCTTCGGATCGAGCGTCAAGCTGGCCTACACGGGCACGAGGCTGTCGCCCCAGACGGTCTACGTTCGTTTCGCGCCCACCGCGGCGCAGACGTTCTCTGGAGCCGTCACGGTGGCGCCGGCCTCGGGCGCAGGCTGGAGCGTCTCGGTCAGTGGGAGCGGAGGTCAAGTCGCCACGAGCGTCACCGAGACCAGCGCCTTCTACCCTCTCGTGGCCGATACGAGCTGCTCCGTCGTCGGGTTGGCGACCTGCACAGAGGAGGCGTTCTCGAATCTGTATGTGAAGAACTACCAGACCCCCAGCCTCAGCTCGACGACCTGGACCCCCTGGCCACCTTCGACCACCATCACCCAGCGCGTCATCGTTTTCGGAGACGCCTGGCCATACTTGGAGACGGCGCCGGTGCCGGCCCGCTACGTGGAGTTCGCGGTGAGCCCGTCAGCGGGCAAGACCTGGAAAATCGACGGTCTCGGGCTCTGGGCAGGAACCAGCGAGAGCAACTCGATGGCCTACCGAATCGAGTACAGCACGCAGGCCGACTTCGGCGGCACGACGACGCTGCTCGACTCGCCGACCAACGGCAACTACGCGATGATGTCCCGGTGGTTCACTCCGACCATCACCCTGAACCCCGGAGACACCCTGCGGATTCGACTCTTCCCTTGGTACAAGAGCAGCACCGAGAGCGTGAAGTACGTGTGCCTCCAAGGGCTGTCTGTTCATGGGTGGGCGCAGTAGCCCGTCCTCAGTGCATCGCGTTTCGGATGGGCAGCCGGCGGAGGAGCTCGGCCTCGCCGACCAGCAGCTCGTCGAGGCGCTTGGCGACAACCTGGGGGCCGGCGACCGTCTCGGCCAAGCGCACGAAGAGGCGCTCGTGCCCGCCCTCGCTCCGCGCCAGCTCGGCGTAGAAGTCGCGCAGCTCGGCCTCGGGGAGCTTCGCCGCCAAGAGCTCGAGGCGCTCGCAGCTGCGGCCCTCGATGATGCCAGCCATGAGAAGCCGGTCGAGCTGGCGCTCCTTCTCGCCGGTGCGGAGCATGGCCTGCAGGCCCTGGGCGTAGGGGTCGCCGCCGTCGCGCCCGAGGGCGAGGCCCCGTGCCTCCATGTACTGGAGCACCCGCACGAGGTGGGACGCCTCCTCCTGTGCGAGCAGGGCCATGTGCAGGGGCAGGCCCGGCACCTGTGGGTAGGCCTGGAGCAGCGAGAGCGCGGCGGCCGCGGCCTTCTTCTCGCAGTGGGCGTGATCCACCAGCACTTCGTTGAAGTGGGCCAGCGCGTTGTCCAGCCACGCAGGAGCGGTCGCGAGCTTGAAGTCCATGTTCTCTCTTTTGAAACCTCAGGCCCAGACGGTGCGCTGGGCCCGGCCTGCGAGGTAGCCGACTTTTCGGGCCACGTCGGTGAAACGTGACGACTCGTCGACCCGCAGGGTCAGCCGGGGCAGCGACGAGAGGAGGAAGCGGGAAATTTGCCCTAGGCAGAGCGTGGCGTGCCCCCGGTTTCGCTCGTCGGGCACGGTGTAGATGCCCTCCAGCTCGGCGCCGTATTGGGAGCGGCTCCCCACGTCGAGCTTGAAGATGAGGCGCCCCTGGTTTTCGAGCACGTAGGTCCGCCCCGACTTGACCCGCTGGCGCACGCGCACCGCGAAGCCTTGGGGGTCCTCACTGAGCGGGTCTCTTCGGAAGATGTCGCGCACCGCCGCCGCCGCCAGGGGTACGAGCTGCTTCAGGTCGGCCTCGGTGGCTCCTCGGAGCGAAGGATTGGTGAAGGGGCCCAAATCGTCGGCCGAGACCGAGTACAGCTTCTGGCCTTGAGAGAACCGCGGCGAGACGCGGAAGTGTTGCACCATCGCGTCGATGAGCGGTTTCTCGCCCATGCAGGAACGCAGCGGCATCTGGCTCACCAGTTTCCGCGCGATCTCCGAGACGTGGCTGAGCCCGCTCGCCGACGGCACCAAGAGCCCGCCGTTTCCGCCCACGAAGATGGTCGCGGTGAGCTCCCCCGTGTCAGAGAAGCGCCCCATGTACCGAAAGGGCGCGCGCTCGGGGCCGCAGACGACGCCGAACTCCTCCATCAACCCCAAGAGGTAGAGGTTGTGTGGGAGGTCGCGGCTCAAGAGGGCGCGCAGGGCCCCGACGTGCGACGGACCGAGCTGCTCGATGGTCACCGGCATTCGAACACGCAAACCCTAGTATGGGCGGTTCCTCCGAGCGACCAGGAACAGCTCCCTGCGCAACCTCAAGACCTTGGCGAGGCCAAAGGCCGTGGAGAGGACCCCCGCCCGGCCCACCTCGTACGCTCGCTGGAGTCCCCCTCGGCGAGCCTCACGCTCCCGGAACAGGCCCTTCGAGCGGGCGCAGACGGTGAAGCCCGAGCTCGAAAGCAGCCGCTCCAGGGTCTCGTCGGAATAGTAAATGTAGTGCTGCTGGCCGAGGTCATCGGGGCGGTAGTAGCGGTAGCGCTCCCGGAGCAGCACGCCCTTCCAGTAGGTCGAGTCGGGCACCGCGATGAGCACGACGCCGTCGGACGAGAGCACCCGGGAGACCTCGGCCAGCGCCTGCTTCGGCTCCGGCGTGTGCTCGAGCACATGCTTCATCACCACGATGTCGAAGGCCCCGTCGTCGAAGGGGAAGCGCTCGAGGCTCCCCACTCGGGCGTCGTAGCCGCGCTCCCGGCAGCGCTCGACGGCGTAGCTCGAGATGTCCATGCCGGCGCTTGCGAGGCCCAGGCGCCGACCGCCCTCGATGACGTAGCCCAGCGAGCAGCCCACATCGAGCATCGACTTGGCCTGGGTGAATTGCGCCGCCGCGCGTACCCATCGCATCGCCTTCCGGGCGCGGTGCTCGAAGCGTTTGTCGCGGCCCGACTTGCGACCCTGGAAGTAGGTCTGCTCGTAGAACTCCGCCGGGCGAGCGTCGGGCAGCTCGAAGCTCTTGTAGATGAGGCCGCACTCGCTACAGCGCACGAAGGCCAGCTCGGGGAAGGCGACGTACAGGTGCTGCGCGCCCTCGTCGCACACCGGGCAGCGGGACCAGGTTCTGCGGGTGGACATCAACGCGTCGTGGCTCGCCGGAGTGCTCATGGGCAGGTGGAGGGTTCTCCCTTGCCTTCGGGTATCGCATGGCCCGGGGGCGGGTTGGAGAAGTCGATGAATTTTCCCGTCGAGCAGTCGAGGGCCTTCGCGTGGACGGCGTCGGCGAGGACGCGCACCGTCTTCAGCGCCTCCGGTCCACCTTCGACGTGGAGCAAGATGGACTCCACCGGCTCCTCGCTCCCGATGGTGATGTCGACGCGCCAGCCGTCACCTTGCACCTGGGCCCAGGTGGGCTCGTGGAACTCGGCGCTGGCTACGCCGACCTTCACCCGGCCGCGGACCAGCTCGCCTTCGCCCAGGGGCGGGGGCGTGTAGTCGTCGGGGAACTCGCCCATGCTCGGGAAGTCGGACCGCATCAACAGAATGTGCCAGCTCATGCGCACCTCGGGGGCCGGGCGTACTCTGCGGCTTGAGCGCCCGGAGTGCCAGGGCAAGGAGGTGAAGGGCGCCCTTTCTCGGCGGCCGAGTCCAGCCGCGCCGTGCTCGAGCCCCACGCCCCTGCGACATCTCGCCACGCAACCTTGAGGGTGGTCATGGGTCTCAAGCCCAGGAGCGCGTCACCCCGGCGCCTCCCGCACTGGAGAAACGAAATGAAGACCACTGTCGAGCTGGCGATGAAACTGGCTAGGATTTCCGCTTCCTTCGTCGTCCTCTCCTTCGGAGCGCTGGCGCAGGGCGGCGCCGGAGGGGCGGGGCCAGGCGCTCAGGGCGCTCGGTTGTTCGACCCGACGACCGTGGCGACGTTCAAGGGCGAGGTGGCCGCGGTGGCGCAGATGGGTCCGGCAGGGATGGGCCTTCACCTGCAGCTCAAGACGGCGGACGGGACGATGGCGGTGCACCTCGGCCCCGCGTGGTACCTGCAAGCCAAGGGGGTGGCGGTGGCCGTAGGCGATGCGGTGGAGATCGTCGGCTCGCGCATCACCTTCGACGGTCAGCCGGCCCTCATCGCCCAGAGCATCGTGAAAGGCTCCCAGACGCTCGCCCTGAGGGATGCGCAGGGCTTCCCGATGTGGGCAGGCCGCGGCGGTCGGGCACGCTGAACGAAAACCCTGCGCCGCCGCCGGCTCGTGGTGTCGCCTCTCGTCACCTCGCGTGAGGCAACTCAGCGCGCCGAGGGAGGGGGCGATGGTGGCGAAGGTCGGTGACTCGCGCTGCGTTGCTCCAGTCCAGCCTCGCTGGCGGGCCCGCGGCGTTTGGCCACAGAGACAATCTGTCGCACGGTCCGTGCGCCTGGCTCCCGTAGAAGCCGCCAGCCAATGCTCATCATTCGGCTTCGACACTCTCACTCGGGACGCTTCGTGCCCATCAACCGCCTGTCACGACTTCTGTTCTCCCTGGTGCTTGTTCTGACCATTCCCGCGGGCGCTCAGGAGCAGTCGGTGCCTCCTTCCGAGGAGGTGCCTGCCTCGCCTGTGGCTCCCATGCTCGAGGACACGAAGCGCGCGCCCGTCGTCGCGACAACGGCCCCGAGCGAGCCAACCGCTGCGTCCCAGAAGCCCGCCGGGGCGCAGCTCGACGAGGTCAGCGTCACCGCCACCCGGGTGGAGCGGAAGACCCAGGAGGTTCCGGCCTCCATCTCGGTCATCGACCAGCAGGCCATCAAGTCCACCAAGAACTTCAGCCTCAAAGACGCGCTTCAGGGCACTCCGGGTGTGCTGGTGGAGAACGCCTACAACGGCTACTCCTCCCGGCTCATCATCCGCGGCGCGGGCGCCAAGGCAGCCTACGGGGTGCGGGAGATCATGGTCCTCATGGACGGCGTACCCGTCACCGACCCGGACAGCTTCACTCGGCTCGACTTCGTCGACCCCGAGCTCGTCGACAAGATAGAGGTGGTGAGGGGCCCCAGCTCCACGCTCTGGGGAGCCAACGCCGCCGGAGGCGTGATCAACTTCATCACCAAGAGCCCGCTCGCGCTCAGCGGCGGCACTGCCAAAATCGGCGTCGGCGACTTCGACACCCAGAACGTCCACCTCGGCTACACCGCGCCGATCGGCGAGCACCTGAACACGTCGCTGGGCTACAGCTACCGCCACTCGGGCAACACCTGGAGCCGGTGGAACGAGTTCAGCACCCACCAGGTGAGCGTTCGGCCGACCATTCTGCTCGACCACGGGGTGTTGATCAGCGCCAACATCAACTACACCAAAGCCGACCTGCAGCTGCCCGGGTCGCTCAGCGACGAGCAGTTCGGCGCCTTCAAGCAGACTGGCCGGCGTCAGGAAACCTACGGCCCATTCCAGTACTCCGGTCGCTATTCCGAATCGCTCTACCTCTCCTCCAAGGCGAAGATCCCGCTCGACAGCTTCGAGCTCAACCTGCTCGCCTACGTCAACCTGTGGAAGCACCTGCACCCGATCACCGGCCGTATCAATCAAGCCCAGACCGGCATCGGGGGAGTTGATCTCCAGGGAAGCCACCGCCATCGGCTCGGCATCTTTGAAGGTACCGCCACCGTGGGCGGCACGGTTCGCTCCGACGACCAAAAGACGGATTACTTCGAATACGCGCAGGTCATCACCGCGCCGGCTCGGGACGGCCAGCCATCCATCACCCAGGTGCTCTCCGACCGCCTGGGCAACCAGCAGGAGCGCGAGCTCCGAAAGACCTGGCTCGTGGGCGTCTATGCACAGGAGACCGCCCGGCTGTGGGAGCGGCTGGTGCTCGACATCGGCGTGCGCTTCGACAGCGTGGCGTTCGACGTCACCAGCAACGCCTCCGGGGAGTACGACTACTCCAAGTCCCGCTACCTCACCTATGCGGAGCCGGTCGACGCGAAAGTGAAGAAGACCTTCCAGGCCTTCAGCCCCCGGGTTGGTCTCACCTACGGCTTCCTCTCCTGGCTCAACGCCTACGCCAGCTACGGTGAAGGAATTCAGACCCCCACCGAGAGCGAGATCGCCGCCAACCCGCTGCTCAACCTGGTGCGGGTGAGGAACCTCGAGGGCGGCCTCAAGGCGCGCCACCGGTACTTCAACGTCGACGCGGCCATCTACTATTCGCCGGTGGAGAACGAGGTCGTCAAGGTCTACCAGGGATTGCAAACCAGCTACCAGAACGCCGGCCACACCACGAAGATGGGCGTCGAGGTGTCCGCGTCGGTGGAGCCGGTGGCTAATCTCCGCCTCGGCGGCACCTACACATATACCAACTACCGCTTTGACGAGTTCCGCGAGGTGGTGGGCTTCGGCGCAAATACCACCACGGAAGACCGGAGCGGCAAGGCGCTGCCCTATGTCCCCGCTCATTACGCCTCGTTGTTCGCCTCGTACCGCCACCCATCGGGCTTCAAGCTGCGCATCACCAGCAACAGCTGGGGCGACTACTGGATGGATAACGCCAACAGCCAGAAGTACATGGGCTACCGCTTCGTCACCAGCGCCTCCGTCGGCTACGAGAACCGCTTCGTCGACGTCAACCTCACCGCCGACAACCTCTTCGACCAGCGCTACGCAGTGGAAGCGCAGAAGAGCACGAGCGGCGTGGCCACCTATGAGCCGGCCTCGCCCCGCATGGTGATGGGTACGCTCACCTACAAGTTCTAGGCGGCGCCACCATGAACGAGCTCAACTGTCACAGTGCTCCAGCGGCCCGTGGGGAGCCGAGAGAACCTCCGAGCCGGCGTCGGGCTTGGTCTCTCTCTCGCTCGGCGATGCTGGGCGCGCTCCTCGTCGCCTCGAGTGGGCTCGCCGAGCGGCCTCAGCACCCAGGCACGGGGTTGCAGCCGCTCAGCCTCTCCTTCTTCCCGCCGGGGGTAACGCCGGGGCGAGGCCAGCACGGACCCTCAGGCGATGAGTCGGAGCACGTGGCCATCCCACTTCGCCGCTACCGCCTGAGCGCCCAGGACCTCGCGCCCTCGGCCGTGGCCTCCGTGCTTCGACCCGACGGCACCGTCGAGCAGGCCCGCCTGGGGGCCGACGACGAGGGGCTGTGGGTCGAGGTGGCCACCAGCACCGACGAACCCCACGAGCCAGTGCACGGAGCCAACAGCGTCTACGTCATCGATCAGCAGGTCGCCGAGGGAGCTCGGGTGGTGCGCACCGCCAAGTGGGTGGCGCTCCACCACAGCTGTCGTTGGGGGCACCCGTACAAGCACGAGGCCGACCGGCAGGTGCTGAGCGGTCTGCCCGAGGCACCGCTCGACATCATCGGCGAGTCGCTGTGGGACGGGAACTTCCACATCAAGACCGCGTCAGGTGACGAGTTGGTGCTGCAGGTGCTGCTCAAGGGCGCTCCGCTCGCTGGGGCCGCCGTCACCGTCCGCAGCGAGAAGGGTTGGACCCGGCAGCTCACCACCGACGCGCAGGGGAAGGTCTCGGTGCAGTTGGTGCAGGACGCCTACCCTGCCCGGTGGGAGCTCTTCTCCCGGGACCGGAGGGGCCGGCTCTTGGTCACCGCCTCGCACGAGTACGAGGAGGCGGGGACTCTGGACGGCCAGCCCTACGAGCGCGTGAAGCTCGTCACCACCTTGCCTTGGCGTTACTCGACTCCGAGGAGTGCCTACTCCTCACAGGCTTGGGGGCTGGGCCTCACCGTGCTGACGGTCTTCGTCGCCGGTGGCGGCGTGTTCCTCTCGCGCGAGCGCCGCAAGGCCAGGCGCGCTCGGCTGGTGGCCCAATGAGTCGCTGGCGTACGTGGCTCAACCGCGGCGACGTGTCGAGGTTCCGGACCTGGTTCCAGTTGGCGGCCTTCGCGCTGCTCGTCTACGGCGGCTCGGCGGCCGTTGACCTGAGCAACAACCTTCCCACCTTCGCTTGCCCCTTTGCCGGAGATGAGCGGGGTGGCACCTGCTTCTTGTTCCCGCTCCAGCACATGCTCAACGTGAAGCTGGCGCGCTCGGCGGTCGGGGCGCTCATCGGGCTCTCGATGAGCCTACTCACCTTCGTGGTTTGGTTTGCTGTGCTCAACAAGGCCTGGTGTGGCTGGCTTTGCCCACTGGGCACCGTGCAGGATTGGATCACTCGACTGCGCCAGCGCCTGGGCGTGCGCGGCAGCGAGTACTCGGAGGCCACCTTTCGGCGGCTGAGTGCCATCAAGTACTTCTTCCTGCTGCTGGTGGTGATTCCTCCGCTGGGCGTCGCCAACTCGCTCTTCGGCCTGCCGCGTCTCCCCCACGACGCGGGCGCGACCTGGTGCCAGCTCTGTCCGGCTCGGACCCTGCTGCCTCTCTTCACCGGGCGCACTTCGGAGCTGGCCATCGACTTCAGCACCACCACGATGGTCGTGCTCAGCAGCCTGGGGTTGCTGATGCTGGGAGTGTTCCTGGTTGGCTCCTTCGTCAAACGCCGCTTCTTCTGTCTGCTCTGTCCGATGAGCGCGTTGCAGCACCTCTTCGGGCGGCTGGCGCTGCTGCGGCTGAGCAAGGACGGGGCGCGGTGCACCAGGTGCGGCAACTGCGCCCGCGCGTGCGACATCGGTATCCCCGAAATCGCCACCGACCTCGAGACCACGAACATGACTACCAGCAACTGCATGCTCTGCCTGAAGTGCGTCGCTGTCTGCCCGGAGACGGACTGTCTCCAGGCCACCTTCGTCGGCTTCCCCGTCTACCGAGCCACCGCCGCGGGCTTCTTCGCCCGCATGGGCGAGTCGGGGCTAGTGGCTCCGAAGGCGGGCCTGGGCAACGCCAGCCAGGTCGGGAATGGGGAGAAGCACTCATGAGCACGGAGACAGCAGGACACGCCGCCGAGGCCGAGCGGCTGCTCGACGCGGTGGAGCACGACTTTCCCGACAACCCGGCGGGCATGAGGCCGTTCTACGAGCTCTACCGCCGCATCTACTGCGAGGGGCAGCCGCGCCGCGGCTCGGGGCCGCTCATCGGCGTCACCTGCGTGCAGGTGCCGGAGGAGTTGATCCGTGCCCTGGGGGCCACGCCGCTGCGGCTGTGCGGCGGCTCCTACTCACAGGCCCAGAAGGGCGCCGAGCAGTTGCCCGCCCGCACCTGCTCGCTCATCGCGTCCACGGTGGGGATGCTGGCGGACAAGGGGCCTCCGCTCGGGGGCCGCGACCTCGCGCTCATGGTGAGCCCCACCACCTGCCAGTCGAAGAGCAAGGCCATGCAGCTCGCCGAGGGCATGGGGTACCCGGTGCACGTGCTGGAGGTTCCGCAGTCGAACGAGTCGGAGGTGGCTCGCGAGTACTTCCACGCCTCGGTGTGGCGGCTGGTCGCTCGGCTGGAGAAGGCGACTGGGCGCCGGCTTGGCGTCCGCCAGCTCGACGAGGCGATCCGCAAGGTGAACTCGGCGCGCGCCCAGTTCCGACGGCTCAAGGAGCTGCGGGCGGGCTTAGGTCCGGTGCTGCTGGGCAAGGACGCGCTCTTGGTGAGCCAGGCCTACCTCCTCGAGGATCTCGACGAGTGGACCGCCGCCGTCTCGCGGCTCAACGACGAGCTGGAGCAGCGCCGCCCCACTGCGCTCGAACAACGCTGGGGCCACGCCCCGCGCATCCTCCTCGCAGGCAGCCCGCCGGTTTTCCCCAACTTGAAGGTGCCGCTGTTGATCGAACGGCTCGGCGGACTCATCGTCGCCGACGAGGTGTGCACGTCGGATCGACTGCTGAACGACGCGGTAGCCTACGCCGAGCCCCACCTCGAAGACATGGTGCCGGCCCTGGCCGACCGCTCCCTGCGCCCCAACACCTGCCCGTTCTACGCCCGCAACACCGAGCGGATTCGCCGCTTGCTCGAGCAGGCGCAGAAGATGAAGGTCGACGGCGTCATCTATCAGACCTTCTCTGGCTGCCAGATCTACGAGCTCGAGCAGCGGGCCGTCGAGCGGGCGCTCACCGAGAAGGAGATCCCGATGCTGGCGCTGGAGACCGACTATAGCCCCGACGACCTGGGGCAGCTCACCACCCGCATCGAGACCTTCTTGGACATCGCTACCCACCGTCCGAGGAGCTAGCCCGATGGACTGCTACGCGGGAGTCGACATCGGCTCGATGGCCATCAAGGCGGTGCTGGTCGACGAGAATGAGCAGGTGCTGGGGCGCGAGCTGTGCGCCACCGGGAGCCGGTTCAACGAGAACGCCGAGGGAGCGCTGGGGGATCTGGTCGAGCGGGCGGGGGTGCGGCGGCAAGATGTCCGTCACCTGGTGGCGACCGGCTACGGCCGGAGGATCTTCACCGCGGCCAACGAGACCGTGAGCGAAATCACCGCCAACGCCGTCGGCGCGTGCGGCGACCAGAAGAACCCCACCGGCGTGCGGACCGTCATCAACTTGGGGGGCCAGGACACGAAGGTCATCTCCATCGACCAGCGCGGCCAGGTGCTCAAGTTCAAGATGAATGACAAGTGCGCCGCCGGCACCGGTCGCTTCCTCGACATGACCGCCATGACGATGGGCATCAGCCTCGAGGAGATGGGCGCGTCACACCGTGAGGGTGGCGAGCCGCGGCTGGCCATCAACAGCACCTGCACGGTCTTCGCCGAGTCGGAGATCACCAGCCTCCTGGCCGATGGGAAGAGCCGTGAAGACGTCATCACCGCCGTGCACCTGGCCATCGCGCGGAGGATCTCCCGGCTGGTGGGCGAGGTGGTGCTGGCCGATAAGGTGCTCTTCGATGGAGGGCCGGCCTTGAACCAGGGGTTGGTGCGGGGGATGCGCGAGGTCCTTCGACGCGAGCTGGTGGTGGCCCCCGCGCCGCAGTTCACCACCGCCTATGGGGCGGCGCTCCTGGCGCGACGGCGAGCGGGTGAGAGCGGCGGGAGGGGGCAGTGAGCGACGTCCTCGGCCTCTTCCTCCTCGGGACGCTCTACGGCAGCACCACCTGCACGTTCTCCTGCATGCCGTACCTGGGGCCTCATCTCCTCGCCATGGGAGGAGGCTTCCGCGACGGGCTTCGCTCGTCGGCACTGTTCCTCGGCGGCAAGCTGGTGACGTACAGCGCACTGAGCACGGGGGCCGCGGCGCTGGGGCACGCGCTCTCACCCCAGGGAGCGAGCCTGGTGCGATGGGTCTCGGGGGGCCTGGTCATCGCCGCGGGGGTCAGCCTGCCCCTGTTCTCACCGGCGCCGAGTTGCTCCCGCGCGCACCGAGTGAGCCGCGGCGCCTCGTTGGTGGGGCTGGGGGTCGTCAGCGGGCTCGTCCCCTGCCCGCCGCTCTTGACGCTGTTCACCGTCGCCGCCGGGACCGGCTCGATGGTGCTCGGACTGCTCGACGGCTTGGCCTACGGCCTGGGGCTGACGCTTTCGCCACTGCTGCTGCTCGGCGGGGCGCTGGCGATGATTGGGCGGAGCATTCGCACCGAAGCCCGGTCGCTCGTGCCGTTCGTCCGCTACGGAGCGGCCGCGGTGATGGTTCTGATGGGGCTCCGGATGCTCCTCGAAGGCGGAGGCGGGGGCGGGTGAGGCCGGCGCGGAGGCTCCGGGTCGGATTGGTGCTCTCCGGTGCCCTCCACGGCGCGCTCGCGCTCACCCTCGCCCAGGTGGAGCCCGAGGCGCCGCGCCGCCAGCAGCCGCTGCTCATCGACTTCACCGTCGACGTGACCCCGGGACCTCCCGCGAGGAGCGCCGGCCCGTCGCAGAGCCCAGAACCGGTGCGGGCGAGGCCAGTGCGCCCTCATCAGGCAAGACGAGCCGCTCCTGTCGTGCCAGCAGCCGTCAGTGCGGCCCCGGCGGCGCCCCTCGCCACAGCCGAGGAGGTCGAGGGCGAGTTGCTCTCCGAGGGAGTGGCGGATGGGGGCGTTGCGCAGCCAGGGAGCGAGGGCCGTGGAGAGGCCCAGGCGGGCGTCGAAGGTGCAACGGGCGGACTGGGGGCCGCCACCGCCGCGTACAACCGGGCGCACTTCGAATACCTGCGCAGGGAGATCCACCAGCGCCTCGTCTACCCGGAGCTGGCCCGGGAGATGGGCTGGGAGGGCCGGGTGCTGCTCAGCTTCTTGGTGGCTCAGGATGGGAGCGTGAAGGAGGTCGCCGTCACCGAGAGCTCCGGCATCGCCCTCTTGGACAGGAGCGCGGTGGCGACGCTGCACCGCGCGGCCCCGCTTCCCAGGCCCCCCTGCGACGTGCGGGTGGTGATGCCCATCGCGTACGTGCTGCGGTAGGCGGCGTTGGCGAGGAAGGGGCCTTCGGAGCCTCGGCCTCAAGGCACCAGCGAGGCTGAGCCTCGTGGCTCCTCGAGGAGTCCCACGCCGACTGAAGGTGAGGGGGCCTCGTCTCGCCGCTCGCGGAGTCGCAGGAAGGGCCGCTCGACCAGCCAGTACAGTGCGCCACCGATTGCCAGCGCCGCGGCGGAGTAGACGCCAAACGCGACCAGGTCGTTGGACTGGAGCCCCTCGCCCCAGCGGTCGCGGATGAAGGCCAACGCCAGCTTGTGGCTCAGGTACAAGCTGTAGGCGCCGGTGGCGAGGCCGCGCGCTCCCGGCACCTCGAAGCTCCAGCGCGTCGACGCCACCACCAGCGCCCCCATGCCCAGGGCGACCAAGGGGAAGCCGATGGCCGCGGCCCATTCGGTGGGACCCTCGGCGAAGAGCGCGAACGAGGCTCCGAGCGCTCCCACCACCGCCGCCAGGAGGAGCCCCTGCTTCCGGGCGAGCCGCTCGAACCACGCGGGCCGGTACACTCGGAGGGCCGCCGCTCCCAGCCCTGCCAGGAGCCCGTCGAGCCGCGTCCATGTCGGGTAGTAGATGTGCTCGAAGTACGCCGTGCCCGAATTCTCCGCCGGCGCGACGTGGGTACGCCACAGGTGGACTCGCAGCGCCACGCCTCCGATGACCAAGGCCACCAAGACAGGCACCGCCCACCTCGGTCGCGCCTTGAGGAGCACGAAGGAGAGCAGGGGGAAGACGAGGTAGAAGTGCTCCTCCACGCACAGCGACCACACGTGCGAGAAGGCGCGCGGCACGGTGAAGTCGATGAACAGGTTCTCGGTGAACGAGAGGAACTGCCACAGCGGCATGATGCCCGCCGTTTCCCGCAGCGACGGCAGCCCGAAGTACACCGCGACGAGCACCGAGTAGGCCGGCACGATGCGGAAGAACCGCCGCCGGTAGAAGTCGCGGAAGGCCCGGGGCCGGCCCAGCGAACTGAGCCACTGAGTGCCGATGAGGTAGCCGCTCAAGGCGAAGAAGAGGTCGACGCCCATCCACCCGAAGCGCGACACCGGTTCGATGGTGGTGCCGAGGCGAAGTACGCGCCCGTGGAAGAGCAACACCCAGGTGATGGCGAGCGCGCGGAGGAGATCGAGGCCAGGGAGACGGGAAGGCGGAGACGACATCGGTTGCGGAAGGTGAGGCGTGGCGCCCGTGAGTTTCACCGCACCTTCTTCGGGTCGGACAAGGAGATTCGAACCTCGAGGACGCCACCGCGTGGTCAAGGAAACCGTCTGGAGCCGTGTCACCGTGTCACTGCCCCTCGTCTGGTCGCGCGCCTCGGTCGAGCTCTCGTTGCCGGCCGCCCGAGCAGCCCGAGCTCGCCTGCCTGACGGCGGATCGCCTCGACCAGGTTAGCCGCCGCCGGTGAGAGCGGGCCAGAGCGCCGCCGTCGGACCAGCGCGCTATCGCGGACCATCGGCCCAAGCCCGTTTACCGCGAGCTCGACGAGGCCGCCTCGGTGCACATCTTCGACGATGTACGTGCGGGTGAAGAACCCCACGCCGACGCCTTGCACAGCCAGGCTCCGCGCTGTCTCCATCGGGAAGTCGAATATTGGCCCGGCCCGCTGAGCCAGCTCGACGATGGTGGGGTGGTGGTCCTGCCACCAGCGAAGCTTGAAGAACGGCCGGCCCAGTCGCACCAGCTCGTCGGTGCCGAATCGGCCCGCACGCGCCAGCGCATGCCGGGGGCTCGCCACCAGCACGACGGGCTCCCTGAAGGACAGAATCGGCTGGAGGTCGGCCGTGCCCGCTTCGGTGCAAGGCCAGGCCACGATGCCGAGGTCGACGACTCCGTCGAGGAGCAGGGCGACGTTTCGCTCGTGGTTGCCCGAGCGGATGAGGAGGTCGACCTCAGGGAAGGCCCGCACGAAGGCGGCCACCGCTGGGCCCAAAAGGCCGCTGGCGAGCGAGCCCAGCGAGGCGAGGCGCACCGAGCCCCGGTGGCCCACCTGGGCGCGCCGAGCGGCCTCGACTCCTTCGCTCATCACCTCGAGGGCGCGGCGCGCGTAGGGGAGGAAGCTCTGCCCCAGCGCGGTGAGGCCTACCCTCCGGCCGCGGGTGAACAACGCCCCGCCGATCTCCTCCTCGAGGCCCTTCATGCGGGCGCTCACCGCGGGCTGCCCCACCCCGAGCGCTACCGCCGCGCGGGTGAAGCTCCCCTCGCGCACCACCAGATCGAACGCCGCGAGCTGCTCTTGGTCCATCGAGTCTCCCATCGAGGAGTATTCCGCAGGTGCCAGGCTCATGGCGCGTCCATCAGCGTCAGCCGAGGCGCCGCCGGGTCAGGACGTGCGATCAGAGGCGCTGGCCAGACCGCCTCGGTGGGTCGGCACCGGCCCCACCCTCGCACTTCAAGGCAAGCTCGCACCGTCCTGCACATTGGGGAGAACGCGGCGACCTCCTCCGCTCATGCCAGTGGAACACGACCGCGGTGCTATCGTGGCGGGCTCGAATGGTCGCTCCTGCCGCACAGCCTCCGCTTCTCACCCGCACCCGGGTCGTGCTGTTGCAACACGTGCTGGAGCTGACCGAGAAGAGCAACACGGGTCGTCACGCCGCCGCCGTGCTCGCCGCGCTGGAGCTCCGGGTGTTCGGCGCTCGAGACGTGCCGCTCAAGGTCGACGACCTCGAAGGGGCCTGGCTGTTGTGGCCCGGAGAGCCGCCGCCCGACCTCGCTACCGTCCGCCCGTCGACGCTGGTGGTGTTGGACGGCTCCTGGAGCCAGGCTCGGCGGATGATGCAGCGGATTCCCCAGCTCCACGCCCTGCGGAGGTGGTCGCTTCCAGTTCCGGCCGGCCGGCGCAGCCTGCGCGAGGCTCCACCGGGGGGCATGTCGTCGTTCGAGGCTCTGACCGAGGCGCTCGGCATGCTGGAGGGCGAAGCGGTGGCGGCCCGGCTGCGCGCCGTGCACGAGGCGCTGGTTCAACAGCAGCTTGCCCAGCGCGGCTACGTGGGCTCGCACCGGTAGCGCTGGCCCTCGCTTTCATCGACAACTTCGATGGAAGCTATGCATTCCATCTGCTACCTGAATCGGAGGAATTCGTTCAGCCTCTGTGCTCATGAGAACGATTCGCCTGGCAATGCCCTCCGATGCACGCAGCGTGCTTGAAATCTACGGCCCCTTCGTGGCCACCACCGCCGTGTCCTTCGAGACCGAGGTCCCCAGCGAGGCCGAGATGGGGAGCCGCATCACCTCGACCCTCCGGTATGCGCCCTGGCTCGTGTGCGTCGACGAGGCTCGAGTGGTCGGCTACGCCTACGCCTCGAAGCATCGGGAGCGGGCCGCCTACCAGTGGTCCTCCGACGTCAGCGTCTACGTTCGCGATGGCCACCGCCGGGGCGGCGTTGGTCGTGCGCTCTATGCGGTACTCTTCGAGCTCCTCCGGCGGCAGGGCTTCCGCGCGGCCCACGCGGGCATCACCCTCCCCAACGCAGCCAGCGTGGGGCTGCATGAGTCCTTGGGCTTCCATGCCATCGGTGTCTACCAGCGGGTCGGCTTCAAGCTCGGCGATTGGCACGACGTCGGCACCTGGCAGCTCGAGCTCGCCGCGCGGTGCGGTGCGCCGACGCCGATCCTCGGCATGGAGGGCCTGTCGAGCCTGCCGGAGGTGCTCGTTGCCAGCGCCTGCGGCCAAGCAGCCTGAGACCGGCGTCAGGGTGAAGGCATCAGCACCACGCGGTGCTCGGCCAGGTCTCCGTCTGGCCACAGCTTGAGCGTCTGCGTCGCGGCGTCGTGCTCGAAGCGGCCATCGGAGCAGTCGATCGCCACGCCCCTCGGGTACTGGAGAGCGGGCACGAAGACCTCGGTGGGGGCGCTCACGAGGGGGTCGTGGCGGTAGACGAGCTCGAAGCGGCGTCGCCGACGCTCGAAGCCGTAGCGCACGATGGTCCCCGCCACGGCTCGAGGGTAGGGCCGTACCAGCGCGTCGAGGGCCCGACCGCCCGAGTCGAGCTCGTTAGGCTCGCGGCGCTGATCGACGCTGAAGACAGACAAGTCTTCGTCATTCCATCCATCGCCACGGGCGTTGGTGTTGTCTGGAGTGTAGTTCCACACCGTCGCGCTCAGCCGGGCGTCTTCCACCGCGGTCAGGCTCCGGTCGAGCGCGGCGGCCTGCTGGCGGAAGTCGCCGGTGCGAAAGGCGCGCTTGGAGCGCAGGTCGAACGGCACGCCCACCTCTCCCAGGAGCACCGGCACGCCACCCATTCGCGTGTCGGCTCCCTCCACCAGGCGCTCGAGCTGGGCTCGGTAGCTGCGCCGGATACGCCCAGGCCAGAACACCGGCTTCTCGGTGAAGAAGTCGGCTCCGAGGAAGGGGTGAAAGTCTTTCAAGAACAGCACCGCGCCGTCGTACCAGTGCGGCGCGTAGGCCACGTCGGCGCCGTCGGCCGGTGCCCACCGAGGGCTCGGGCGCTGAGCCTCACCCTCCACCAGCACGATGGCGCGGCTGTCCACCGAGCGAATTCTCTCGAGCGCAGCCTTCACGAAGGGCCGGTAGAAGTCCTCCGCCCAATCGACGGGCTCACCGTGCCGAGTACGGAAGTAGTCAGGGGCGAGCAGCCGCGGTCTCCCTTGGGCGTCTTCGTCCCACACGCCGTGGGCGCGCCACGGGCACCCTGCGCCTGATCTCCACGCGCGGAGGCCCCTGGGGTTGAGCTCGACCTGTCGAGTGATGCGAGCCCCGAGGAGCCCGTGCGCCCACCAGCCGACCCGCAGCGGCCGGCCCTCGCCCAGTGCCATCGACTCGAGCGGGGAAGGCAGCGGCCCCACCTTCACGCGACTGAGCGGCACGGTGAGGTCCTCGGCCCCGATGTACCCGGTGGAGGGCTCGTTGAGCACGTCGTAGCCCGCGACACAGCTCACGTGCCGGAGTCGGCGAGCGACCTCTTCCACCATGTCGAGGAAGCGAGTCTGGAGGAAGCGCTGGACCCCGACGCCGTCGACCTTCAGCGAAGGCGCGAACGCATCGCCACCGAAGAACAGCGTGAACATGGTGGCCGCCGCCAGCTTCCCGTCGTTGGAGGGCCAGATCATCTTGGGCAGCGGGCCTTCGTGCTGGCAGTGAAGGAAGGCGGCCCCCGTCTCGTGGAGGTGCTCCAGCTCGAAGCCCGCGGACTCCAAGGTCCAGCCGGGAGCCCCGTCGCCTCCCGAGAAGCGGCTCCAGGTGTCTTGATGGAAGTCGACGAAGACGGTGAAGCCGTGCTCGCCGGCCCGGCGGAGAATCGCCTCGAGGAAGTCGAGGTAGCCCTGGTCGTACCGCCCGGGGCCCTCGTGCTCCACGGCCTCCCAGGTCGTCACCCACCGCAGCGTGGTGAGGCCCCATCGTGACAGCCGGCGGAAGTGCTCGTCGGCGTCCTCGAGAGAAAAGGGGCGATTCACGAAGCTCACCGAGCGGTGCTCGAAGAAGCTCTCTCGACGCCACGACGCACCGTCTGGCACCCGGGGCACCTTCGAGCTGCCGCCGAGGTTCACCCCCCGGAGTACCAGCCGGCGTCCCTGCTCGTCGACGAAGTCTCTTCCCGCGACTCGGAGCACCCTGGGCTCGTACTCCGGTCGCGTGCCCCGATGAATCGCGGAGTAGACAGCGCATGCGCACCGACCGGCTGGTGAGGCCCATGCCAGCTACATTCAAAGGGTGCTCGATTGCTTGATTGCCATCAGGCAATCTGACCTGGTCGCCGCCTCGGAGATCAACTGGATGGGAGTCGCCCTCTTCGAAAGCATTCGACGCGACCCGTCGAGAACTTGATACCTTGAGGGCGCATTCGACCCGCAGCTCACACTGTGAGAGCCTGGAGGTCGAGAAGCAGGGCTCCACGGGCCATGAAGCTACGAGACATCACTCAGAGGCTGCTCCTCGTGGTCTCCGCCGCGATGCTTGGCTCGGGGGCCCTGGCGGCCGAGGAGCCGAAGGCGCTCCGAGTGGCCATCACCCCGGTCGTGCTCGAGGAGAACCTCGACCTCAACCGGCATCTGGTCGCCTACATCGGAGAGAAGCTCGGGGTCCCGACGAGCCTCGTGCAGCGGCGCTCGTACAAGGAGGTCAGCGATCTCCTCGAGCACGCTCAGGTCGACGTCGCCTTCACCTGCGGCCTCCCCTACGTCATCGACCACGACCGCTTCGGCCTCGAGCTCCTCGCGGCGCCCGTCGTCGACGACGCCCCGGTGTACTTCGCGTACGTCATCGTCCCTCAGAGCAGCCCCGACCACGAGCTCGAGCACCTGCGTGGGAAGCGCTTTGCGTTTTCTGACCCGCTCTCGAACTCCGGGTGGCTGGTACCGGTTCATGCGCTGGTGCAGATGAAATCGACCCCCGAGGCGTTCTTCAAGCGCACCATCTTCACCTACAGCCACACCGAGAGCGTCGAGGCGGTCGCCGTGAAGCTCGTCGACGGCGCGAGCGTGGACAGCTACGTCTACGATCACCTCGCCAAGAGCCGCCCGGAGCTCGTCGCTCGCACCCGAATCATCCACCGCTCCTCCGAGTACCCTGCTCCCCCAGTGGTCGTCCGCCCCGGACTTCCGGATGAGGACAAGCGGCGCCTTCGGACCCTGCTCCTCGAGATGGAACACGACCCGCGTGGGATCGCCCTGCTTGCGGCGATGCGGATCCGTCGTTTCGTCGCGGTGGACGACGCCAGCTTCGACGGCATCAGGGAGATGCGCCGAATCGTGAGTGAGCGATATGGCGCAGGCCAGTCGCGCCGTGGGACGCCGTCCCCTTGAGCGTTGACCTGTTCGGTCCGCGACGTTGGACGCTCGGCGCCAAGCTCTCGGTGACCTTCTCGGCCGTCATTGCACTGGTCGTCGCGCTGGTCAGCCTCGCCGTCCTCGTGCGGAGCCGCGCCGCGCTCGAGCACGAGCTTCGCGACAGGGGTACCGATGTCGCGCAGAACCTCGCCCGGCTCAGCACCCAGCTGGTGCTCGAAGAGAACCTCTGGGGCCTCTACAAGGTCGTCCGCGACGTTGCCGGAGCCGGAAAGGCAGGGACCCATCGGTTGGAATACGCCGCGGTGGTCGATGCCAACGGGCTGGTCCTGGCCCACTCCGACCCGGCCCAGCACGCCATCGGGGAGCCTCTCTCCGGCGCCGAGCACCTCAGCGAGGACGCCTCCAACCCCGGCACCACTTGGTGGGCGACGGGTGGATCTCAAGGGGTCACCCACCACTTCGCGGCGCCGGTGAGCCTCGACGGCCAGCGGATTGGCACGGCGCGTGTCGGCATCTCTCTGAGGCAGCTCGAGGCGACCATTCACCGCATCACCGTCGAGATCATCGTGCTCGGCGTCGTGCTCGCGCTCCTGGGCGCCTGCTTCGGCTACGTCATCTCCCGCAGGATGACCCGCCCGCTCCAGGACCTCGGCCGCGCCGCCGACCGCATCGCCGCGGGTCACCTCGAAGAGCTGCCAGCGGTCTCCACCAAAGAGAAGGACGAGATCGGCGCCCTCGCCGACCGGTTCAACTTCATGGCGCGGCGGCTCCGGGACAGCCAGCGAGAGGCCCAGGAGGCCCAGGTGCGCGTCATCCACAGTGAACGTCTCGCGTCGGTCGGCGAATGCGCCGGGTTCCTCGCCCACGAGCTCCGCAACCCCCTGGGGGCCGTCCTCGCCGCGGCGCGCATGCTCTCCTCTCGTGCCCCGCAGGCCGCGAGCTACGACCCCGAGCGGCTCGCGACGGTCATCGCCGAGGAGACCCAACGCCTCAACCGCATCCTCTCCGATTTCCTCCTCTTCGCCTGTCCTCGTCCACCCGCTCGGCAGTCGTGCTCGATGACCGGCCTGCTGGCCGAGCTCCTGGAGTCCCTCAGCCTCGACGAGCTCGCCCGCGACAAGAGGCTCGTGGCCGCTCCCGGTCTGGACGACCTCGCGTGTGAGATGGATCGCGACCAGGTCCGACAGGCGTTGTGGAACCTGCTCCGGAACGCGCTCGAAGCCACGCCCCCACATGGCCGCGTGCTCGTCGAGGTGTCTCGACGAGATGACCTCATCGCCGTGGAGATCGCCGACGAGGGCCCCGGTCTCCCACCCGAGCGGCAGTCGCATCTCTTCGAGCCCTTCTTCACCACCAAGCCAAACGGCTCCGGGCTGGGTCTCGCCATCGCCCACCGCATCGTCACAGCCCATGGCGGCGCCATCGAGGTCTCGAGTCGACCGGGAGTGGGAACGCGGATGTGCCTGAGCCTGCCGGCACCTCCCGACGACCCGATGCAGGGAAAGACCGCCATCACATGACCACGACGCTGAGCGGCTCGGTCCTGGTGGTGGACGACGAGCGATCCATCCGTGTCACCGTGGGGATGCTGCTGCGCGGGGAGGGCCTCACCGTGCGCGAGGCAGACGGGCTCTCGGCCGCCCTCGCGCACCTCGACCAGGAGCCCGCCGACCTCGTCATCACCGACCTCCGCCTGGCGCAGCCCGAGGACGGGCTCGAGGTCCTTCGGGCCATCAAGCGAAAGTACCCCGACACCGAGGTGGTGCTCCTCACCGCCTTCGGAAGCATCGCCTCGGCCGTCGAGGCGGTGAAGCTCGGCGCCTTTGACTACCTGTCCAAGCCGTTCGAGCCAGACGAGCTGCTCCTCGTCGTCCGGAACGCCATGGAGCGCCGCATGCTCGTCCGTGAAGTCGAGCGCCTCCGAGCCAAGCTCGAGGACGAGATGGGTCTCGCGCGGTTCATCGCCAAGGGTCCCGCCATGGGGCAGGTGCTGGAACTCGTCAGACGAGTCGCCCCCTCCGAGGCGTCGATCCTCGTGCTGGGCGAGACCGGGACGGGCAAGGAGCTCATTGCGCGGATGATCCACCTGCGGAGCGGTCGCGCCCAGCGTCCTTTCGTCGCCATCGACTGCGGCACGCTCCCAGAGGCGCTCCTCGAATCCGAGCTGTTCGGCCACGCGAAGGGCGCCTTCACCGGGGCCGACACGGCCAGGCGCGGCCTCTTCCACGAGGCTGATGGCGGCACCGTCTTTCTCGACGAGATCGGCGATCTGCCCGCTTCGCTCCAGGTGAAGCTGCTCCGGGTCCTCCAGGAGCAAACGATTCGCCCCGTCGGCACCGTGACGCCCATCAAGATAGACATCCGAGTGGTCGCCGCGACCAACCGAGACCTGGAGGCCCGGGTGAAGGAGCGGACGTTCCGCGAGGACCTCTTCTATCGCCTCAACGGCATCGTCATCACCCTCCCGCCCCTGCGCGAGCGCACCGAGGACATCATCCCCCTCGCCCTGGCTTTCCTCCGGCCCTTCGCCGATCGCATGGCCAAGAACGTCACCGGCCTCTCCCCCGAAGCGACAGACCTCCTCCTTCGCTACGGCTGGCCGGGCAACGTCCGCGAGCTCGAGAAGGCCATCGAGCGCGCCGTCATCCTCGCGAGCGGCGATCGCATCGTGCCCGATGACCTCCCCCCCGCGCTTCGAGGCAAGACGGAGACCGGCACCAGGGCTCATCGAAGTCGGTCACTCGGCGAGGTTGAGAAGGCTCACATCCTCGCCACCCTCTACGAGCTCGGCTGGAACCAAGCGCGGGCCGCGGAGGAGCTCGGCATCGGGCGCAGCACCCTCTGGCGGAAGCTGCGCGAGTACGGCATCAAGCCAGAAGTCTGAACGGCCTGCCCGGCGCGCCCGACCGCCCGAGCGTGTCAACCTGACACACGACGGGCACCCCGGAAGCGCTCTATTCTGAAACGCCCCGAAGGCCGCCTGAAGCCTTCATCGAGTGTGTCCAGACTTCGCGCCGCGCGGGCGCCGAAGTTGCACGGGTTCCCCAGGACACCAGGCCCGATGCCGCGGGCCCCATCGACAGGAGCGCCGGATGACGAAGACACCGGTACCACCAGAGCTGCAGGAGCCCGAGGACGCGCCCAGCGCGGAGGGCTCCGTCTCTCGCAAGGTGCTGCTAAGGACGCTGCTTGCGACTGGGGGCACAGCCCTCGCCGCCGCCGTGGTGACGGGCATCGTCACGCCTGCTGCGCGAGCCGAGGGGCCAGCCCCCAACTCGACGGGTCGCCGAAAGTACCGCTACGGCATGGTCATCGACACCACGCGGTGCGTCGGGTGCCGCTCCTGCGTCCTGGCGTGCAAGCAGGAGAACAAGACGCCGCCCGGTGTCGCCTACACCGTCGTCCTCGACAGTGTCCTCACCAACAGGGCGAACGGCAACCCCCTCTTCATGACCAAGCCCTGCTTTCACTGCGAGAAGCCGTCGTGCGTCGACGTCTGCCCGGTGGGCGCGACCTTCAAGCGCAGCGAGGATGGCATCGTCGCCGTCGACTACGACCGCTGCATCGGGTGCCGCTACTGCGTCACCGCCTGCCCCTACGGTGCACGGACCTTCGACTTCGGCGACAACTACCCGGCCATCGCCGAGGGCACGCCGCTCGCCCAGCTCCCTTCACCCGAATACAACCAGTACCGGCCTCGACGAGCCGGCGAGTCCCCCATCGGGAATGTTCGCAAGTGCACGTTCTGCAAACACCTGCAGGACGAGAACGGCGCCTACGGGAGCAAGCTTGACGGGCGCTGGCCAGCCTGTGCCAAGACTTGCACGGGTCACGCCATCTTCTTCGGCGACTTCAACGATCCGACGAGCGAGGTCAGCGTTCTCTTGAGAGAGCGACAGGGCATTCGCCTCAAGGAAGAGATCGGGAACTCACCCAACGTCTACTACCTGGTCGTTCGATAGCACCTGAAGCAACGAGGAGAACCGATGCAAACCGAATCGCATCTGCTACAGGTCGGGAAGCCCAACACGTTGGTCGTGGTTGGGTTGGGCGCCATCTCGGCGGTTGGTGGCGCCATCCTCATCCATCGGCTCAGCAGCGGGGTAGGGACGACCGCCCTGGGGAGCGTCACCCCTTGGGGCCTCTGGGTCGCCCTCTACATCTTGTTCATCGGCCTGTCCGCCGGGTCCTTCCTGCTGTCCACGCTCATCTTCGTCTTCAAGATGAAGAGTCTCGAGCCAATCGCCCGGCTCGCGATCCTTCAGGCGTTCATCTGCCTGCTCACCGGCATCGCCTTCATCTCGCTGGACCTCGGGAAGATCTCGCGGTTCTGGCACCCCCTCGTCTATCCACAGTTCAGCTCTTCGGTGCTGGCCTACGAGATTTGGCTCTACGGCGGCTACATCGGCATGCTTCTGCTCGAGCTGTGGTTGTTGATGCGCATGGACCTGGCGCACCTCGCCATCCGCCACAAGAGCCGGCTGTACGGTCTGCTCTCCTTTGGGCACCGTGCGCCAGCGACCGAGAAGGAGGACCGCTCCATTCGTGACGCCACCACCAAGTGGCTGACGATCCTCGGCTTCCTCGGCATCCCCCTGGCCATCGGTGTCCACGGGGGAACGGGGGCGCTCTTCGCCGTCGTGAAGGCCCGGCCCTTCTGGCACACCGCCATCTTTCCGCTGGTCTTCATCGTGTCGGCCCTCGCCTCGGGCGGCGGCCTGCTCATGGTGCTCAAGGTCTTGCTCCTGCGCGACGACGGCGTCGACCGCCGCCTCATGCCGATGCTGGCGAAGCTCACCGGCGCCTTCCTCGTCTTCGACCTCTTTCTCCTCGGCCTCGAGCTCCTCGTCGGCTTCTACGGGAGGATCCCCGAGCACCTCGAGGTGTACCACCTGATGCTCTTCGGGCCGCACTGGTACGTGTTCTGGGTTCTCCAGCTGGGGCTGGGCGCCGTCGTCCCCCTGCTCATCATCTTCCTCCCGAAAGAGCGCTCCCCCTCCACCTACGCGGTCGCCGGCGCGCTCATCGTCCTCGGCATCTTCGGGGTCCGCCTCAACATCGTCATCCCAGCGCTGTCGGTTCCCGTCTTGCCTGGCTTCGAGCGTTCCCTGAACTCCATTCGCTTCACCGCGCACTACTTCCCCAACTGGGTCGAGTGGGGCTGCAGCGTCGGCGTGGTTGGGCTCATGACCCTGGTTGGCTACCTCATGGCACGGTACCTGCCGATGATCGAGCGAGAGTCTCACGACGCCTAGCTCGAGCACTCCCCTTCACCCGAGTCTTCTGAACGAGCTTCCGCGCGTGGCCCTCAAGCCGGCGTGGCGCGTAACAAGAGAGAACGACCATGCACGTGTTTGACAAGAAGATGGGCCGGCTGACGTTCATCAAAGGGCTCTCCACCGCGGTGGGGGCTTCGGTCCTGGGCACGTCGGCGGCAGGGTGCGCCGTCAGCTCGGGAGAGCACGCGATCGCGAGCAACGACGCGCTCAAGAAGAAGTACGGGAGAGAGGCGGGCCAGTGGATCCCCTCGTGCTGCAACATGTGTGGCGGGCAAGACGGGATCATGGTCCAGGTGGTTGATGGGGTCGTCAATCGCATCGAGCCGAACCATTGGAACCCCGCGGGCTACACCAACATCTCCACCGACTTTGCCGACGGCTACTCGGAGAGCCTCGGCTGCCGGGAGGGCTCGGCGATCTGCCCCCGGGGCAACGCCGGGGTCATGTCGCTGTACGATCCAGACCGCGTCCTCAAGCCGCTCAAGCGGACGAACCCGGATCGATCGCCCGGCGCCGACCCCGGGTTCAAGGAGATCACCTGGGACCAGGCGCTCGACGAGGTCGCCGGGGCCCTCAAAGACCTGCAGCGACGCAAGGAGGAAGAGAAGTTGGTCTGGATGAACGAGGACCACTCCTTCGTTCACATCCAAGACGACTTCTGCAAGCTCTTCGGGACACCCAACCACCTCAGCCACTCGAACATCTGTGACGTCGCCCGCAAGGCCTCCTTCGGCTCGGTCATGGGCGACGGGCGTCCGCTGGCGGACTTCGCGCAGTCGAAGTACTTCCTCATCTTCGGCTGGAACCCGACCTCGGCCTTGAAGTGGGTTCACCTCCCGAGAATCATCAACAAGGGTCTCGAGCACGGCGCGCGCATGGTCGTGGTCGACCCGCACCTGTCGGACACGGCGGCCAAGGCTCACATGTGGGTCCCGATTCGGCCCGGGACCGACGGGGCGCTCGCGCTCGCCATCGGACACGTCATTATCCGGGAGGGGCTCTGGGACAAGCCCTTCGTCGCCGACTGGACGGTCGGCTTCGAGGAGTACGCCGAGTACGTCAAGAGCAAGACCCCCGCGTGGGCGGAGAAGATCACCAGCGTCCCGGCCCGGGTCATCGAGCAGATCGCCGTGGAGCTGGCGACCACCAAGCCCGCCCTGGTCGACGCCTGGAGCGGCGCGGGCCAGCACTCCAACGGCGTTCAGGGGGGCAGGGCCATCGCCATGCTCAACGCCCTCATCGGGAGCTACGACCGCCCGGGAGGGATGGTCTCCCCGGAGAAGGGCGGCCACAAGCACATGGAGGTGCACCCGAACGCGCGCGCCGAGGTGGCCATCAAGGGCAAGCGCCTCGACGACAAGTCGCTGTACCCCATGGGGCATGACTCGGGCGTGTACACACAGCTGTTCGCCAACCTCGCCGAGGGCAAGCACTACGCCCCCGAGGTGCTGTTCGTCGTGTTCCAGAACCCCATGATGTCGATTCCGGGGACCCAGCAGGTGGCACGAGCCATTCAGCGCTTCAAGACGGTGGTGGTCATCGATACGCACCTCAGCGAGACGGCGCTCATGGCTGACTACGTCATCCCCGGCTCGAACTACCTCGAGCGCTACGATCTCAACGCCCACTGGGTCACCTGGCCCGTGATGGGGCTGAGGCAGCCCGTGATTCCTCCCAGGGAAGGCATCCTCCCGGAGTACGAGACCGTGACCGCCATCGGCAGGCGGCTGGGGCTCACCGACGCGTCGGGTAAGCGCTTCTTCGACGTCGGCCCGCTGAGCGGCCAGCCCATCGCCGGGACGAAGGAGTGGTACGAGGATTACCTCTCGAACGAGATCTTCAATGCCGCGCCCAAGATGACCCTGGCAGAGCTCAAGAAGCTCCCCGGGGCCGTGTGGTTCGACACGTCGCAGGGGACGCGGTACGAAAAGTACAGACAGACCGGGTTCAAGACGCCCACCGGGAAGGTGCAGTTCGTCGACCGCGCGCTCGCCGAGAAGTTCGACGCCAACGGCAAGCCCATCTCCCAGCTGCCCGAGTACCGTGATCGCGACTGGGTGCCGAACGCCGAGTACCCCCTCTACCTGGTGAGCTGGAAAGACGCCTCGCACACGCACTCGCGCACGCAGAACAACGCGTTCCTTCTCGACATCAGGGGCGACAACCCCATCCAGATCCACCCCGAGACCGCGGCGCGTCTGGGGTTGAGTGACGGCGATCGTGTCGCCATGGAGTCGCCGTATGGCAGCACCACCGGCGTCGTGAAGCTCACCGAGCGCATGCATCCTGAAGTCGTCGGCATGCAATCGGGCTTTGGGCACACCGGGCTCGGGAGACTGGCGAAGGGCCGAGGGACCTTCGACGGCATGCTGCGGCCCACCAAGGGCGACCCCATCTCGGGCATGGCTCTCCACAAAGAGACCTGCGTCAGGCTCAGGAAGGTCTGAGCCGAGCCGCGGTCACACTCACGCTTTCCAAACTCGAGCCGCGGGGCGCCGTTGGGCAGCCTCGTATCGGGGTTCGTCGTGAAGGTCTTCGGAATCGTCGGCCGCAGCGGGAGTGGAAAGACGACGCTCATCGAGCGGCTCGTCCCCGCGTTGGTGTCGAGGTGCCTGGTGGTGTCGCTCATCAAACACGCCCACCACGGCTTCGACATCGACCGCCCGGGGAAGGACTCATGGCGACACCGTGAGGCGGGATGCAGCGAAGTCCTCCTCACCTGCGACGACCGATGGGCGTTGATGCACGAGCTCCGTGGCCGAAGAGAGCCGTCGCTCGAGGAGCTGTTGGCGAAGCTCTCGCCGTGCGACCTCGTGCTCATCGAGGGCTTCAAGGCCATCGACTGCCCCAAGCTCGAGGTGTGGCGACCGTCGCTGGGCAAAGCGCCGCTCTTTCCGGGCAGCGGCGTGCTCGCGGTGGCCTCGGACGAGCGATTCCCCGCGCCGATTCCGGTGATCGACCTCAGCGACCTCGAGGCGCTCACCGACCTCGTCCTGAGTGCCGCCTGGGGCCGCGGATCCGCCTGCGCTGCCGCGGTCATGCTCGGAGGATGACGGGAGGAGGGCGCCGGTGGCTCCCCGGGGGTTGGGCCGCGTCCTCGGGCGGCGTGCTACCCTCGTGGCCGTGACGCTCGGGTCCGCACGCATCCTGCTGGTCGAGGACGACCGGATAGTCCGCTTCACGGTTCGCGACGCGCTCACCCGGGCTGGCTACCGGGTCGCGGAGCACTCCGATGGCACGTCGGCGCTCCGGACGGCCCTTCGACGTCACCCTCACCGACGTCCGCCTCGGGGTGTCGCCGGTGGTGACGTCGATGCACCTCTCCAGGGAGCGCCGCACTCGTGAGTCTGGCGGAAGAGCCCGAGGCGGCCGCGGCGCTGAAGGTGGCGGGCATCGAGCGCTTCGTGCTGGCTTCAGCCGGCCTGTACCAGGAGGCCCGGCGCCTGGTCTCCGGGACGCGCTGACTCCGCAAAATCGCCCCTAAACGATAGCGAGAGGGACACGAAGGCGTATTCGTCCATCGATTACGTGTGAGCAGGACGAGGCCTCGCTTGACGAACTGCCAATCAATCGTTAAATGACGATGGCATTCAGGAAGGGATGCTTGATGAGACACGCGATGGCTGCAACGCATGGTGCGCATGATGAACGTGGTGGCGGGCGCGACTGGCGCCAGTTGCCGGCCCGCTCCCCGCGCGCCTTCCTCGTGGTCGCAGCCACCGCCTGGTTCCTCATCTACCGAGCGCTCGCGCCGCTCTCGACGTGGCTCGCAGGCCTTCTCCCGCTCACGCCGAAGTCGCACCTGGCCGACGCGGTCGAGTTCTTCCTCTACGACACCCCCAAGGTGCTGCTGCTGCTGACCGGCGTCGTGATGGTCATGGGGATGATCAACTCGTACTTCACCGCCGAGCGCACGCGCGTGCTCCTCGCGGGGAAGGCCGAGGGCCTTGGCAACATCATGGCCGCGAGCCTCGGCATCGTGACCCCGTTCTGCTCGTGCTCGGCGGTTCCGCTCTTCATCGGCTTCGTGCAGGCGGGCGTGCCGCTGGGCGTCACATTCTCGTTCCTCATCTCCGCGCCAATGGTGAACGAGGTTGCCCTGTCGTTGCTGTTCGGCATGTTCGGCTGGAAGGTCGCCGGGCTCTACCTGGGTCTTGGCCTCTCGGTGGCCATCGTCTCGGGCTGGGTCATCGGCCGGCTCAAGCTCGAGCACCTCCTCGAAGACTGGGTACGCGACATGCCTCGCGTGGAGGCCGCGGTTGGCGAAGACGCGCTGACCCTGGGAGACCGCATCAACGCGGGCTTCGGTTCGGTGAGGGAGATCGTCGGCAAGGTCTGGCCATACATCCTCGGTGGCATCGCGGTGGGCGCGGCCATTCACGGCTACGTCCCGCAAGACTTCATGGCCAGCCTGATGGGCAAGGATGCGTGGTGGTCCGTGCCCGCGGCCGTGCTCATCGGTGTCCCGATGTACTCGAACGCGGCCGGTATCATCCCCATCGTCGAGGCGTTGCTGTCGAAGGGCGCCGCGCTGGGCACCGTGCTCGCGTTCATGATGAGCGTCATCGCGCTTTCGCTGCCCGAGATGATCATCCTCCGCAAGGTGCTGAAGGTGCGGCTCATCGCCGTCTTCATCGGCATCGTCGCCACTGGCATCCTGCTGGTCGGGTTCGTCTTCAACGCGGTGCTGTAGAGGAGAACGACCATGAAGGACATCAAGGTGCTCGGGACCGGCTGTACGAAGTGCAAGTTGACTGTGAAGGTCATCGAAGAGGTCGCCGCGCAGAATGGCGTGCAGGTCAACCTTCAGAAGGTCGAGGAACTGCGCGACATCATGGCCTTCCAGGTGCTGTCGACTCCTGGCGTCGTCATCGACGGCAAGGTCGTGCACGTCGGCAGCGTGCCCTCGCGTGACCTCGTTTCAAGTTGGCTCAAGTGACCCTCCCGCTCAAACCCAAGGAGAACCCTCATGAAGGTCGCCGTCTTTGACCCCGCGATGTGCTGCCCAACCGGAATCTGCGGTCCATCGGTCGACCCGCAGCTGGTGCGCTTCGCCGCCGACCTCGACTGGCTCAAATCGAACGGGGCGACGGTCGAGCGCTTCAACCTCTCGCAACAGCCGGGCGTCTTCGTCGAGCACGCCGCGGTGAAGCAAGCGCTGGACACGAAGGGCGAGGCCGCGCTCCCCGTCGTGATGTTCGACGGCCAGGTGAAGAGCACCGGAACCTATCCGTCTCGCGACCAGCTGGCGGAGTGGGCTGGCCTCGCCAAACCGACACCCTCGATCTTCACCCCGGCCGTCGCCGAGCTTGTCGCCATCGGCGCGGCCATCGGATCGAACTGCGAGCCCTGCTTCAAGTACCACTACGACAAGGCCAGGAAGCTGGGCGTGTCGAACGACGACATGCTGCAAGCCGTCACCATGGCGCAGGGCGTGAAGGAGGCGCCGGCACGTTCGGTGCTCGAGCTCGCGCACCGCTACCTCAAGGCGAGCGAAGTGCCCGAGGCGAAGTTGAACGTGCTCGAGACCAGCGGGGCCTGCTGCGAGCCGAAGAGCACCGCTGAGCCGAAGACGAAGTGCTGCTGAATCAAGGGAGATCCATGGCGCATCTCCTCGAGAACCCGACGCGAATTCTGTTCTTCACCGGCAAGGGTGGTGTCGGCAAGACGTCAGTCGCCAGTGCGACGGCCATCGCGCTCGCTGACGAGGGGAAGCGCGTGCTGCTGGTGAGCACGGACCCCGCGTCCAACNNGTGAAGAGCATCGAGGAGCAGCTCTCGGGCGCGTGCACGGTGGAGATCGCCGCCTTCGACGAGTTTTCGAAGCTGCTCGGCGACCCCAAGGCCACCAGCGAATTCGACCACGTCATCTTCGACACGGCGCCCACTGGCCACACGCTGCGGCTCCTCGAGCTGCCCGCGGCCTGGTCGAGCTTCATCGCCACCAACGTGGGCGGCACGTCGTGCCTGGGGCCGCTCTCCGGCCTCGCGGCGCAGAAGGAGCTCTACGCCGCGTCGAACGCAGCGCTGCGCTCCGCCACGCAGACGACGATGGTGCTGGTGGCTCGCCCCGACCTCGCCTCGCTCAAGGAAGCGGAGCGCACGCGGGCTGAGCTGGCGCCGCTCGGTGTCACGAACCTGGTGCTGGTGCTGAACGGCGTCTTTCACGCGGCGGGCACCACTGACGCGGTGGCGACGGCGCTCGACAAGCGAGGACGCGTGGCGGTCGAGACGCTCCCGCCTGGCCTGGCTGGCCTCCGACGACATGAGGTTCCGTTGTTGCCCTTTGGTCTCGTCGGCGTCGAGGCGCTGCGACAGCTCTTCCGCGCGAAACGGAGCGAGCCCACGAGCTCGCCCGTCGAGCTCACGCCCGGGTGGAACGCCGAGCGCCTCGACTCGCTCATCGAGCGCATCGCCAGCGCCGGTCGGGGCGTGGTGATGACCATGGGAAAGGGTGGGGTGGGCAAGACGACGGTCGCGGCGCGCATCGCGACGGCGCTGGCCCAGCGCGGGAACCAGGTGCTGCTGACCACCACCGACCCCGCCGCGCACGTTGAGGACGCCGTCGGAGCGTGCCCCAAGACGCTCACCATCACCCGCATCGACCCCGCGCTGGAGACCCGTCGCTACTCCGAAGAGGTGATGGCCGTGGCAGGCAACGGCCTCGATGCGCAGGGCCGCGCGTTGCTCGAGGAGGACCTCCGCTCTCCGTGCACCGAGGAGATCGCCGTCTTCCGCGCCTTCGCCCAGACGGTCGCGCAGGGGGAGGATCGCTTCGTCGTCATCGACACCGCGCCGACGGGGCACACGCTGCTGCTGCTCGATGCCGCCGAGACGTACCACCGCGAGGTGCTGCGCAAGCCCAGTGGAAGCCCCGAGGCGGTGCAGAAGCTGCTTCCGCGGTTGCGGGACCCCAGCTCCACGCACATTCTCCTCGTGACGCTGCCAGAAGCGACGCCGATTCATGAGGCGATGCAGCTCGAGGAGGACCTCGCCCGCGCCGACATCAAGCCGATGGCGTGGGTCGTCAACCAATGCCTCACTACGCTCGTGCTCACCGACCCCGTGTTGAGGGCCCGGCAGATGCACGAGACGCCGTTCCTTCGAGAGCTCTCCGCCCACGCACCCCACACGGTGGTCGAGGTGTGGAGAGAGACCATTGGCGCTCAAGGAGACAGCAGCGCCTCAACCGGAGTCAGGACATGAGTCGCAACCTCCTCATCGGAGTCGCAGTCATCGGTGCAGCGGTGTTGGTGCTGGCGTTCCGCCCAGCGGTGACGCCCCCGCCTCCCGCGGCGCCACCGACGGCCGTCGTGAATGTTGCTCGCGGCGGGAAACCGAAGCTCCTCGACCTCGGGGCGACCAGCTGCATTCCCTGCAAGGCGATGGTGCCGATCCTCGACGGACTGCGGACCGACTACGCGGGCAAGCTCGACGTCGAGTTCATCGACATCTGGAAGAACCGAGAGGCGGGTGAGGCCTGGAACGTCGAGGTCATGCCCACGCAGGTCTTCATCGCGGCCGATGGGCGTGAGCTCTCGCGGCACCAGGGTTTCATCTCGCGCGAGGAGATTCTCGCCCGCTGGAAGCAGCTCGGCATCGCGCTGGAGTGACATGCTGACCTCGCTGCTCACCGCTTTCGGGGATGCCTTCGTGGGAGCGCCGCTGCTCGCGCTGGGTGCGGCGTTTGGCTGGGGCGTCTTGAGCGTGGTGCTGAGCCCCTGCCATCTCACCAGCATCCCACTGGTAGTCGCGTACGTGAATGGCAGCGGCGAGCCTCCTCCCTTCCGGCGCGCGTTCGGGCTCTCGACGCTCTTCGCGCTCGGGACCCTCGTCAGCATCGCCACCATTGGAGTGCTCACCGCCCTCGCGGGCCGCGTGGCTGGCGACGTCGGCGCGATCGGCAATTTCCTGGTCGCCGCGCTCTTCATCGTCATGGGCCTCAACTTGCTCGGCGTCGTCGCTCTGCCGGCCGGGCTGTCCGGACCGTCAGCGAGCTCGCGAAGGGGGCCGGGTGGCGCGCTCGCGCTCGGGCTGGTCTTCGGCGTGGCGCTCGGACCGTGCACGTTCGCCTTCGCGGCCCCACTGCTGGGTCTCGCGTTTCACGAGGGCGCCCGGGCGCTCGGCGTCTGGCTCGTGCTGGTGTATGCGCTTGGCCACGCCGGCATCATCGCGCTGGCGGGCGGGTCGACGAAGCTGGTCGAACGACTGCTGGCGTGGAATGGGCATGAGCGCGGGGCTCGGTGGCTGAAGCTGGGCTCGGGAGGCGCGCTCATTCTCGGCGGCCTCTATTTTCTGTGGACCTCGACGTGAAGGAAACAACATGGGTCTGAAGACTGTCGAAGCGGTGTCGTGCGAGCCTCCCGCGGTCGCCGAGGAGGTCCCGGATACGCGGCCCGTCGAGGGCGCCGAGGCCGACGAAGAGCTGGCGACCTTCGCGAAGGCACTGGGGCACCCGGCCCGCGTGCAGATCATCCGCATGTTGGTACGGCGGCAGGTCTGCGTCTGTGGCGACATCGTCGATGTGCTGCCGCTCGCGCAGTCGACGGTCTCGCAGCACCTGAAAGTCCTGAAGGATTCGGGCCTCATTCGGGGCGAAATTTCCGGCCCCCGTACCTGCTACTGCATCGAGCCACGCGCACTGCGGCGCCTGAAGGCGCTCATGGGGAGCCTGTAGACAATGAGCACATTGACCAAGCGGTTGTCCTTTCTCGACCGGTACCTCACGCTGTGGATATTCATCGCCATGGGCGTCGGCATCGCGCTGGGCTTCTTCGCCCCGGGCGTCGTGCCGATGTTGAACAAGTTGAGCGTCGGGACGACCTCCATCCCCATCGCGGTGGGGCTGGTGCTGATGATGTACCCGCCGCTCGCGAAGGTTCG
>PMBV01000100.1 GCA_003153055.1 Myxococcales bacterium | reverse complement strand
TATGCGGTTGAAGGTGTCCCAGGTGTCCCGCATTCTCGTCGGCATGAAGCGCTCGAGGATCCGGCTCCCGTCGAGGGGAGGCACGGGGAGCAGGTTGAACACCGCGAGGCTCACGTTCAGCATCAGCCCGTAGCTGAGGAGCTCCCACGCCGGGTCGCTCCCCATCACCGTCTCCGGGTGGATCCGCAGCATGACGCCGAGCCCCACGGCGCACACCAGCGCGAGCACGAGGTTGCTCAAGGGGCCGGCGGCGGCGGTGATGGCCATGCCCGTGCTCATGGTGACGCCACGGCGGAACCGGGCGGGGTTGNNGGCACCGGCTTGGCCCAGCCGAACGGCACCCCGAGGAGCGGCAGGAGCAGCGTGCCGAAGACGTCGATGTGCACCAGCGGATTGAGGGTGAGGCGCCCCTGCCGAGCCGCGGTGTCGTCACCCAGGCGGTAGGCGCTCCAGGCGTGCGCCCACTCGTGCACCGAGAGCGAGAGCACCATCGGGATGAGGTACATGAGGCGGAGGGCGAGGGTCTGCGAATCCATAAGAGTCAGTCTCGGTGGTCGTCGGCGACGAGGTCGAAGTCGGAGATTTGTTCCTGCATGTACTTCTTCATTCGAGCGATGAGGGCGGCTTCGATCTGCCGTGCCCGCTCGCGCGAGACGCCCCAGTGCGCGCCGATGTCCTGGAGGGTCAAGGGCTCGTCAGAGATGAGGCGCTTGTCGAAGAGGTAGCGCTCCTTCTCGGTGAGCGTGCCCGAGAAGGCGTTGAGCTTCTCCTTGAACAGCTTCCTCAGCTCTGCGTTGCCCAGAGCGTCGTCAGCCCCCACCGCGCCGGTGGGGAGCAGCCGATCGCCCCGCGTCGTCCGATCGTCCTCCACCGACACCGGCGCGTCGAGAGAGACCTCGTCGTGCCCGAGGCGTTGATCCATCTCCACGACGTCTTGCTCTGTGACGTTGAGCCGCTCGGCGAGCAGCTTGGGGGTCGCCTCGATGCCCTGGGCGGTGAGGCGCTCTTGCTCCTGGCGCAGCTTGAAGAAGAGCTTGCGCTGGGCCTCGGTGGTGCCGATCTTCACCATCTTCCAGTTGTCCATGATGTACCGGAGGATGTACGCGCGGATCCACCAGGCCGCGTAGCTCGAGAGCTTCACCCCGCGCTCGGGGTCGAACTTCTTCACCGCCTGCATGAGGCCGATGTTCCCTTCCTGGACCAGGTCGAGGAGCGCGAGCGGGTTGCGGTGGTACTCGTGCGCCAGCTTCACCACCAGACGCAGGTTGGAAGCGACCAGCCGGTAGGCGGCCTTGACGTCACCCGTGTCGCGGAAGCGACGCGCCAGGGAGACCTCCTCCTCACGGTCGAGCAAGGGGTGCCGGGTGACCTCGGCCATGTAGGCCGCCAGCGGGTCGGCCCGGGAGAGCCGGCTGTCGGTGGTGCGCTTGGCCAGGGCCACGGTCGGCGGAGCGATGGCGACCTCTTCGAGCTCCTCGGGGGCGGGCTCCACGTCGTGAAGCTCGGGGTCGTGGAGGTCGACCTCCTTGGGCTCGCCCTTGGCGGGCGTCTCCTCGAACTCGGCGTCGACGACGTCGGGCTCCTTCGCCGGAGCCCTGGCGCGAGGGCCGCTGGCCGCCGTGGAGGAGCTCTTCTTGCGCGGTTTGCGCGAGGCCATGGGCTTCACATAGCGCAACGCGCCCAAGTTGCCATGGCCAAGGGTCGCGGCCTTGGGGGCTCGACAAGCGCCGGCCTGGCAAACTGAGTCGTTGCCCAGCCTTCGCTGCAGGGCTACAGGAAGGTCACAATGAACGAATCGCCGCCAGCCGAGCTCTCCACGAGCACCGCCGAGCCTGCAACGGACTATGTCTCCGACGTCGCCTTCGACGACCTCGGGCTGTCGCCGGAGCTTCGCAAGGCCGTGGCGGAGCGCGGGTACACCAACCCGACTCCAGTGCAGGCCAAGGCCTTCCGACCCGCCCGCGACGGGAAGGACCTCATCGTCCGTTCCAAGACCGGCACCGGGAAGACCGCCGCCTTCGGGATGCCTCTCATCGAGCAGATTCCCATCGGGACGCGCGAGGTGAAGGCGCTCATCCTGTGCCCGACCCGCGAGCTCGCGCTCCAGGTCAACCAGGAGCTCGAGTCGCTCGCCAAGTACCGCGACATCGCCGTCACCGCCATCTACGGCGGCGCCTCGATGCAGCAGCAACAGGACGCGCTCAAGGCTGGAAGCGCCATCATCGTGGGCACGCCAGGGCGGGTGCACGATCACATTCGTCGAGGGAACCTGAAGCTCTCGCACTGTACGCACGCGGTCCTCGACGAGGCCGACGAGATGCTGAACCAGGGCTTCTACGAAGAGGTGACCCGCATCCTCGATCACCTCCCGGCCGAGCGGCAGATCTTGCTCTTCTCGGCCACCGTGCCGGAGGACATTCAGCGGCTCATCCACAAGTACACCCGGAGCCCGGAGACGCTGCTGCTGTCTGGCGACGTCTTCACGGTGGACCACATCAACCACGTCCGCTACGAGCTCTCCGACGCGTACCCCAAGCCGCGGAACCTCCTCTACATGCTCGAGATGGAGGACCCGGAGAACGCGATCATCTTCTGCAACACCCGCGACGACACCGAGCTGGTCACGGCGGTGCTGAACCGCGTGGGCCTCGACGCCGAGCTGCTCAACGGCGACCTCCCCCAGAAAGAGCGTGAACGGGTGATGGGCCGGGTGAAACGCGGCGAGCTGGCCTTCATGGTCGCCACCGACCTGGCTGCTCGGGGCATCGACATCTCCGACTTGGGGCACGTCATCAACTACTCGCTCCCCGAGGACCCGGCGGTGTACCTCCACCGTGTCGGCCGCACCGGCCGCATCGGGAAGAAGGGCACGGCGCTCAACCTCACCTCGGGCCGCGAGCTGGCCACCCTCACGGCGCTCGAGAAGAAGTACAACATCTCGTTCGAGGTGCGGAAAATGCCGACCGCGGAGGAGGCGGTGCACCTGTGGACCGAGCGCCACGTCCGTGAGCTCAACGAGGCCGCCAAGGGCTCCATCTACGAGGGCTTCCTCGGGCTGGCCAACTCGATCAAGGGGCGACCCGACGCCGACGAGCTCATCGCCTTCATGCTGAAGTACTTCTTCAGCCACCGGCGAATGGAGCGCGCCGCGCTGGTCGGCGCGCCGACCGAGGCTCAGGCCCGCGAAGCGAAGGAGGCACGAGAGCCTCGACGAGAAAAGGGCCGCCGAGAGGGCCGTGAAGGGCGCGACCGCGACGATCGACGAGGTCGTGACCGCGATGACCGGAGAGGTCGCGACCGAGGAGACCGCGGTGATCGGCCCCCGCGAGACCGACCTCGTGACGAGGGTGCAGAGCCCACGAGTCCCGAGCAGAGCCCTCGGCCCGCCACCGTTGGCGTATCGGATCGCGAGGCCTTCGAGAGCCTCCAGCGAGCGGGCGCGACCGCGGGCGCACCAGCGTCGACCCCAGCGGCCCCGAGCGAGAGCCCCCAGCGAGCCGATGCGACCGCCCCAGTGACCGCCAGCGTGCCCGCGTCGAGCGCAGCAGCTCCGGGCGAAGCGCCCAAGCGAGAGCGCCGCGAGCGTCGTCCCAGGAGCGATGACCGTCCGAGGAGCGATGACCGTCCCAGGAGCGATGACCGACCGCCCCGCGAGCCCCGGCGAGTGGAGTCTTCTGGAGAGCGCCCCTCGGCGCCGCCCAAGAAGCGCCTGACCGATCGCGAGCTGTTCGAGCTCCTGCAGGCGGGGAAGCCCCTGCCCCCGATGGATGACCCCACCGAGAGCCATGATGAGGCCTCTCACCGGGACCATCACGACGATCGCGGGCGGAGAGAGCGACGGCCCCGGGAGACGCCTCCTGAGGTGGCCGCTGGGCAGGCTCGCGTGTGGCTGAATCTCGGGAAGATGGAGAACCTCGACGAGTCGTCGATCGTCTCCACGCTCGAGGGCCTCGGCGCCCCGGCCGGCAAGGTCCTCAAGGCCGAGGTGAAGGGCACCTATTCCTACGTGCACGTCGCCGAGGGTGATGTCGCGGGGTTCGAGGCGCTGGACGGCAAGCCGTTCAACCAGAAGTCGCTGAAGATCGAGCGCGCTCGGCGGTGAGGAGGAGTGGGCGCACCGGGCCTGGGAAGGTCAGGGCGAAGAACACGAGGCCCGCCCACCGCCCGGCCACGCCCACGCCGACGAGCCTCGCCTCCCCGGTGCTGCTCGTCGGCGCAGGCACCGGAGAGGCCACCTGCGGAATCCTCTACCTGGCGTCGTACCTGAGGAGGAACGGGGTGGAGGCCTTCGTACGGCTCCACGACGACGACGAGACGACCCAGGAGCTCACCGGCTCGCTGGAGCGGCTCATGGGCCGGGTACGCCCTCGCCTGGTGGGCATCAGCCTCAAGTGGTTTCACCACCTGGGCCGGGCGAAGCTCATCGCCGAGACGCTGCGGCGCATCGACCCTGAGGTACGGTTAGTGCTCGGTGGCAACACCGCTTCGTGGTTCTGGCGAGAGCTCGGCACTTGGGAGTCGATCGATGACGTCGTCACCGGCGACGGTGAGGTCCCGTTGTTGGCGCTCTGCCGAGGAGAAGTGTCCCCACCCAATTGCATCGGGGCCGACGGTTCCCGCGCGCCGCTGGGGTACGTGCAAGGTGCCGGGAGCCGCGAGGTGCACTACTCGCACTTCGACGAGCTCTTCCTCAGCCTGCTCGATCAACACTCCTTCTCTGGCTGGGTCGCGCCCGGCAAGGGCTGTGGCGAGAACTGCGTCTACTGCGGTGGTGGCCGTGGCCTCCAGGAGGCCTCCTTCGGGCGCGCCAGGCCGTTCCTCCGCCCTCCCGAGAGTGTGCGCCGCGATCATCGGGAGATCGCTCCCTTGGTCTGGCAGCTCCGCTACGACTTCTCGGGTGGCACGGCCGAGTTCCTCGCCCAAACGTGGAAGGGCCTCGACCTATCGGGCCACTCCACCACGTACTTCCTCTGGGGCGTACCGCCAGAGCCCTTGGTGGAGCTCCTGGCCAGCACCTTCGGGCGCGTGTACCTGGTGCTGGACCTCGGCTGCTTCTCGTCGGACCAGCGGAGCGAGCTCCACCGTCGAGGGCTGCTCAAGCGCTGCCCGACCGACGGGGAGCTCCTCGATGCGGTGCGGCGCTGCCTCAGGTACTCCAACGTCGAGCTCGAGGTCTGCGGCATCGCTGGGCTGCCCTTCACCAGCGCCCAGGCCCTCGACCAGGAGCACCGTCTCATCGAACAACTTCTCGGCCTCGGCTGCGCGGTCGGCTACCAGCGCCTCGAGTCACAACCCGGAGCGCTCGTCACCGAGCACGCCGGACGCTTCGGCATGGTCTCCCAGGCGCGCTCCTTCGACGAGTTCCTCGGCTGGTTTTCCCGGGGTGATCCGGCCAGGGTCGGCCCGGTCCCCATGGTGCGCTTCGTCGACCGGAACGTCGAGCGGTCGGTCGAGAGAGCCTTTGAGCACCTCGACGAGCTGGTGCAGCGCCAGGTGGCCCACGCCACGGCCATCGATGACGACAGCCGGCTCAAGGCCTCGGTGGCTTCGATGAAACAGGTCGCTCTGAGCGACTGGTTCGGGTCGCACCGCGTGCCGCCGAGCGTGGCCAAGGAGCAGGTGACGGTCGTCCGGTCGATCAACGGCTCGGGGTTGGCGTGCGCGCCGTCGCTGAGCTCCCGGCGCTTCAATGACCCACTGCTCCAGCAGGGCGCCGCGGGGAGCGCCGTGCTCGCGGCGCTGACGGCCTTCTCCCGCCCCACGACTGTGGGCCGAGCCTTGGCCAGCCTCGGCTCGAACGTTGAGCTCGATCTCGGCTCGTGGCGCGAGCTCGTGGAGCACCTCGCTCACGGTCGGTTCCTTCAGCGGGCGTGACGGTGCGAGCATGCCTTGAGGTGCGATGGGAGGGCCAGTGCCCCCACGCCGAGGCGGTCTGGCCAGCCCCTCCACCCGAGAGCGCCTGAGGTGTGTGGGCAGCGGCAGCCCTATCGCCCCCAAGGCATGCTCGCACTGCCTGTTCGCGGAAGCACGCGAAACCCGGTCGGTTTGCCAGCTCGTGGGGGTTGGCATCGACGGGAGAACGACGGGTCCCCGAATGCTGGTAGACCCCTCTCACCGCGATGAACCGCACGAACCTCCGCGAGATCCCCTTCAATTACACTTCCTCCGACGATCGGCAGGCCCTCACGCACCTCCTCGGGCCGGGCCTGTGGGCCAAGCTCGAGGAGCTGAGGAGCCGGCGAGTCACTGGGCGCTCGGCACGGCTGCTCAGCCGCTTCTTCGGCGAGCTGTTGCTGTACCAACGAAACCCCTACCTGAGGCAGGAGCTGCTCGACTCGGCGCCACGCCGGCGGCGCCTGCTCGAGACCATCGAGAAGGACCTGGCGGTCGTCGAGAACGGCGCCAACGGAGAGCCTCGCATCGCGGAGGTGTTGACCGAGTGTCGTCGGCTGGCCGCGTCCTTCCGCGCTGAGCTGGAGGAGACTCCGGAGCTTCGCAAGCGCTTGCTGCGGGAGCTGGGCCCCATCGCGGGGAAAGACGCGGTGCTCTTCGACCCCTTCACGCTGGTCTCCCACGCCACCGACGCGACCGACTGGCGATTGTACCTGCCGGTGGCGGTGGTGATGCCCGACGACGAGGCCCAGGTGGCCCCGCTGCTCAAGGCCATCGGGAAGCTCGGGCTCAAGGTGGTACCACGCGGCGCGGGCACCGGGCTCACCGGCGGCGCGGTGCCGCTGAGGCCTGGCTGCGTGGTGTTGAACACCGAGAAGCTCAACCACGTGCGGGGCATGGTCGACCGGGAATTCGTGCTCGCCAGCGGTCAGAAGGCCACCGCCAAGGTCATCGAGCTAGAAGCCGGCGTCATCACCGAGAAGGCGATGGAGGTCTCCGCGGAGCACGACTTCGTCTTCGCGACGGATCCCACGAGCGCCTGGGCGTGCACCATCGGCGGCAACATCGCCGAGAACGCCGGCGGCAAAGACTGTGTCCTCTGGGGCACCTGCATCGACAACCTGGTGTCCTGGCGCATGGCCATGCCGTCGGGCCACCGGTGGACGGTGCGGCGAACGGATCACCAACTGCGGAAGATCCTCCCCGAGGACACGGTCACCTTCGAGGTCAAGGACGATGACCAGGGCACGGTGCTCGAGACCATCGCCCTCACCGGCTCGCAGATTCGCAAGAAGGGCCTGTGGAAAGACATCACCAACAAGGCGCTGGGCGGAGTGCCCGGGCTCCAGAAGGAGGGGACCGACGGCGTCATCACCTCAGCCGAGTTCATTCTCTACCCGGAGTACGAGGCCAAGCGCACCCTGTGCCTGGAGTTCTTCGGGCCTGACTTCGACGAGGCGAGCCTGGTGATTCTGGCCCTGTCGAGGGCCTTCCCCTTCCCCAACAGCGGGGCCGAGGCGTTGAGCGCCCTGGAGCACTTCGACGACGAGTACGTCAGAGCCATCAACTACAAGGTGCGGGCGACGAGGGCCGAGACGCCCAAGGCCGTGCTGCTCATCGACGTGGTGGGCCACTCCGCCGAGGAGGCCGCCCGGGGCGTGGCGACGATTCGGAGCATCCTCGCCGCGCACCCCAACACCGAGCTGTTCGAGGCCCGCGACGCCGCCGAGGGCAAGCGCTTCTGGGCCGACCGGAAGAAGCTGGGAGCCATTGCCCGGCGCACCAACGCCTTCAAGATGAACGAGGACATCGTCCTCCCCCTCGACGCGCTGGCCGAGTTCGCCCGCTACATCGAGGCGATGAACGTGGCCGAAGAGCGCTACGCCCAGATCCGCTTCGTGGAGCGAGCCGAGGAGGTGCTGCGGAGCGCCACGCCTCCAGCTGAGGACCCGACGTGGCTCGAGACGAAGATCCCCGAGGGGCTGAAGCGCTGCGAGCAGGCGCGCGACGCCTTGGTGAAGGCGGGCACCCACGAGCTCAGAGCCCTGTCGATTCTGGGCGAGCTGAGGACCGAGCTGAGCGAGCTGGTGCGCGGGTACGGCAGCTTGACCCAGGCCCTCGATCGAGCCCACCAAGAGGTGCGTGACCGCCGCATCGTGCTCGCGACGCACATGCACGCGGGTGACGGCAACGTGCACGTGAACGTGCCGGTGCTGTCGAACGACCGACCGATGCTCAAGCGCACCGAGCACGTCATCGACGAGGTGATGGCCAAGGTGGTGTCGCTGGGCGGTGTGGTGTCGGGCGAGCACGGCATCGGCGTCACCAAGCTCAAGTACCTCGAGAAGGAGCGCATCGAGGAGCTGAACCAGCACCGCAAGAAGGTGGACCCCGACGGGCTGATGAACCCGGGCAAGCTGCAGGACGTCGACGTGCTCGACCGGGTATTCACCCCCTCGTTCAACCTGCTCGAGCTCGAGGCGCGAATCCTTCAGCACGGGCAGCTCGAGGAGCTCGCCAAGTCCATCGCCCACTGCGTGCGTTGCGGCAAGTGCAAGCCAGACTGCTGCGTCTTTCACCCCGCGCGGGGCATGTTCTTCCACCCGCGAAACAAGAACCTCGCCATTGGGTCCCTGGTGGAGGGGCTGTTGTACGAAGCCCAGCGCGAGCACTCGACGAGCTTCGAGCTCTTGCGATGGCTCGAAGACGTGGCTGACCACTGCACCATCTGCCACAAGTGCCTCAAGCCCTGCCCAGTGGACATCGACAGCGGCGAGGTGAGCGTGCTCGAGCGGAAGGTGCTCGCGAGCCGCGGCTTCAAACGCACCCCCACGGCGACCAACGCGATGCTGGGGTACCTGAGCTCGCAGTCACCGACGTACAACAAGATCTTCCGCGCGGCGCTCCAGGTGGGGGTGGCCGGGCAGCGGCTCGGGGCGGCCCTGGCGGCGCCTCTGCAGCCGGTCGATCACCCGCCGGGGTCCTACGTGCTCCAGGTGTTGCGCTCGCCGGTGGGGCCGATCTCCGGGCCGACGCTCCACGAGGTGGTGCCACCCTGCGAGCCAGACCAGGCGCTGGTCTTCGAGCCCGAAGGCGAGGCGGTGAGCACGGTCTTCTACTTCCCTGGCTGTGCGTCGGAGCGCATCTACGGAGACATCTCGCTGGCCGCGCTCCACGTGCTCTTGGAGCTCAAGGTGCGCGTGGTCCTGCCGCCGCCGTTCATGTGCTGTGGGTTCCCCGCGCACGTCAACGCGAAGGCCGATCTCCGCTCGCAGACCGTGCTGCGCGATACCATCATCTTCAGCCAGATCCGCGACATGTTCAGCTACCTCTCGTTCGACGCCTGCGTCATCACCTGTGGGACCTGCCGGGAGGGCCTCGAGGTGATGGAGGCCGGCAAGCTCTTCGGCGGACGAATCGTCGACGTGGCCAGCTACGCCCATGAGCGCGGGCTCAAGCTCGACGGCGCGGCGGCGGCGGGCTCGCTCTACCACGCCCCCTGCCACGACTCCCTCGATGGGAAGGCGAGCGAGGTGCTGACGAAGCTGGGTGGGTTTGGGAAGGTCCACGCCGTGCCACACTGCTGCTCCGAGGCGGGGACGTTGGCGCTCTCGCGACCAGACATCAGCGACTCGATGCTCCATCGGAAACGGGAGGCGCTGGCCGAGGCGAAAGAGGGGCAGAAGGGCCCGGTGACGGTGCTGACGAATTGCCCATCGTGCGTGCAAGGGCTGGGGCGAAACCGCGGGCAAGGCATCGTGCCGCAGCACCTGTCCGTGGCCGTCGCGGAGCGCCTGAGCGGCAAGGGGTGGCTCGAGAAGGTGCGTGCGCAGGTCGCCAAGGCGCACGCGGTGAACTTCTGACCTGAACGGCCCGGGGAACCCGACGAGGAAGCTCAGGCCCCTGGCAAGCGCCAGGCGAGGCCGAGCTGCCCGTCAATGGTGGTCTCTCGGACGATGTTGAGGAGCCCGACGCGCACGTGGAGGAAGAGCAACACCGACTGGCTCAAGGCGTGCTCGATGCCAGCCCCGACGCGGGGCCCGTAGGCGAAGGTCGAGAGGGGCTGAAGGCTCGCCGGTCCTCCGTCTCGCGCCCAGAGCTCGAGAAAGAAGGGCACCTCGACGCGGAAGCCGAGCGTGGTGCGCTCCGAGAGGGCGAGCCCGAGCTTCAAGGCCACTGGGAGCTCCACGCCGAGCGCGCCGATGCGGGGAGTGCTCGGTATCGAGCCGACGCGCCACATCGAGTAGGAGAGCCCGGGCTCGAACGAGAGCCCAAGGGAGACGACCCCTACCTCGAATAGCCGCGCCTTGAGCCGCCCTTGCAGCCTGGCACCGAGAGCAGATCCAGAGACATCTCCACCTCCGGCGAAGAGCAGCCCGCGGTACCCAAACGTGGCACCGCCGACCAGGCCGAGCTCAATCGCCGAGGAGACACCGTGTCGCCAGCCGACCGAGAGGAGGTCGCTGTGGCCAAGCCCAAACTCCAGCACGTTCTCCCGCGGCGCCACCGTCGAACCGCCCACGACCGAGGGGAAATCACCGTCCTCAGCCTGTGAGCTGAGGGCCCAGAGAACCGCGACCACCGACACGAGCCACTTTCGCTTCATGATTCTCCCAAGTGCACCGACGAGCGAGCGCACCAACCGCGGCACTCGCTTCCAGCCGGCCCTGGGAACTCTTCAACTCCGCCCGCGGCGGTCTCACGCCGTAGGCTGAGCGGCTCCAGAACTGACCTCGGTCGACTTCACCCGGCCACGGAACTCGAACACGCTCGAGAGCCCCACGTAGAGGAAGCCAACCTGGAACAGGAACAGGTACGGGAGCGAGGACCAGATCTCCTGGTCCCACGCGTAATAGATGGCGCCCGAGAAGTAGAGGCCGAACACCACCTCGACAACCGGCACCCAGTTTCGCTTGCCCCGATACGCCTTCTGCACCTGGCGGACGGCCTTCCCCTCGGAGCCGGTCTTCGGCGTGCGGGCGAACTCCGACTGGCGGTCGAGCAGGGCCTCGACCACGGCCTTGCACTGGTTGATCGCCATGCCAATGCCCAGGCTCAGCACGAAGGGCAGGTACTTGATCTGCTCCCGCCACTTGAGGCCCAGCTCACGCATGGTCGCCACGTAGAAGAAGCACACCGAGGCGGTCGCCGCGGCGAACACCGGAAAGTCGAGGAACAGCGTCGAGTACAACCCGTGCTTGAACCGCAGCACCATCGACAGCGGCATCATCACCGACAGCACCACCATCAGCAGGTAGGCCATGTTGTTGCTCAGGTGGAAGAACGCCTCCCGCTTGATGGCCCACGGCAGCTTGGACCTCAAGATCAACGGCAGCAGCTTCTTGGCCGTCTGGATGCTGCCCTTGGCCCAGCGGTGCTGCTGCGATTTGAAGGCGTTCATGTCCACCGGCACTTCGGCCGGAGACAACACGTCAGCCAGGAACACGAACTGCCAGCCCTTCAACTGCGCGCGGTACGAGAGGTCGAGATCCTCCGTCAGCGTGTCGTGCTGCCAGCCCCCGGCGTTGACGATGGCCTCTCGCCGCCAGATGCCCGCGGTTCCGTTGAAGTTGAAGAAACACCCCGACCGGCTGCGCGCGGTGTGCTCGATGATGAAGTGCCCGTCGAGGAGAATGCTCTGCGCCTGGGTCAGCAGGCTGAACTCGCGGTTGAGGTGCCCCCAGCGCACCTGCACCATGCCCACCTCGTCGTCAGCGAAGAACGGAACCGTCCTCTGGAGGAAGTCGGCCGTGGGCACGAAGTCAGCGTCGAACACGGCGACGAACTCACCCCGCGCCAACCCCAGCCCGTGCTCCAGCGCCCCCGCCTTGAACCCCTGGCGGTTGGTGCGGTGCACGTAGGCGATGTCCACGCCCTTGGCCCTCCACTGCTCCACCCGGGCCCGCGCGATGGCGCAGGTGTCGTCGGTGGAGTCGTCCAGCACCTGCACCTCGAACAGCTCCCTCGGGTACTCAATGCGGCACACGGCGTCGACCAAGCGCTCGACGACGTACCGCTCGTTGAAGATGGGCAGCTGAATCGTCACCCGAGGCATGCGCTCGAGGCGCTTCTTCGGTGTCGGCAGCTTGTACTTGTGGCGGTAGTACAAAAACGCCATGCGATAGCGGTGCGATCCATACACCGAGAGCACGGCGAGCACGCCGAAGTACACAGAAAGAAAAAGGATCTCAGCAGTACTCATCGTCACGGCCGGCCTTTAAATGCCCGTATTTACAGCGAAATCCCCTCCCCCGGGTCGAAGGTCGCCCACTTCTAGGGTGCGCTTCCACCGGTGTCAAACCAGATCCTCGTGGGCGCCAGCTCCAAGAATGAGCGAACTGAAAGGGAATGCGTAAGGCCTCTTCAAGGCTCGAGCCTCAATAGCTGAGAAACGACGCGGGTCTCCGAGGCCACGAGCACGGCGCGGGCCACGGCTCACGACCGAGGCTCGCCAGCCACGCGCTGTGCACTACGCCAGGCTTCGTTCTGGCACCGCTCGAGGAGGAGCCACGACCGCCGAGCCGACCTCAACCGCGTCGTTCCCCGCGAGCGCAAGTACCCGCTCACACAAGGCGTCGAACCCGAGGCCCCGGTGGCGAGCAATCTTGGGGAACAGCGAGGTCGCCGTCATTCCTGGAAGAGTATTGACCTCCAACAAGACTTCGTTGCCGACGTCGGGACAGATGAAGTCGACGCGCGCGGGGCCACGGCAGCCCAATGCGCGGTACGCCGAGAGGGCCATCGCCTCGAGGTTCGCGACCCGCGTTGTAGGGAGAAGGGGGGGCAAGTGGTAGGTCACCTCGGAGCCGCCGTATTTGGCCGCCGCATCGAAGGTCGCCGAAGCGTGTCGCACCTCAAGGCTGCCGAGCACCTCTCCGCCGAGCAGCCCGACCGTCACCTCACGGCCTTTGACGTAGCGCTCGACGACGGCCTCGCCACCGTAGCGACACGCTTGGGCCACGGCAGAGAAGAGCTCGTCGGCGTTGGCCACCAGCGACATGCCGATGGAGGAGCCTCCCTGCGCCGGCTTGACCACGCAGGGGAACCCCAGGTCGACCTGGAGCTCGTCGAGGCGGGAGAGCTCGGCGGGCGAGACCACGTACCCGTGAGGCGTCGCCAAGTTGTGCTGGCGAAAGAGCTTCTTCGCCACGTTCTTGTTCATCGCCAACGCCGAGGCGAGCACCCCCGAGCCGGTATAGGGAATACCCATCACCTCGAGCAACCCCTGGACCTTGCCGTCTTCGCCCATGCGGCCATGGAGGGCGAGGAAGGCGACGTCGATGGCCTCCGCTCGCACGGATCGATCGAGCCCCGAGTCGGCCACGATGCGGTGAACCGAGTGGCCCAGGCGCTCCAACGCCGCGGCGATGGCCTCGCCCGTCTTCATCGAGATCTCCCGCTCCTCACCCCACCCACCCATCAGCACTCCGACGCGTCGCTGAGTCATCTTGTGTGTGTCCTCCGAGCCGCGGTAGCGGCCTCACCCCACGGCAGGAGCAGGACAGATGCCACCGCCGCCTCCCGCGAGGAGGGGTCGTCTACACGCTACAGGCCTGTGACGGCGTGTCGAATTCTCGGGTGGCGAGGGAACCCTCAGAAATTACGAAGGTCGTCGTGGTCTTCGTCGCCCTTCTTTTTCCGGTCGCTCTGCGCGGGGGGCGCCTTCTCGTCGGCGGGCTTGGTTGGCTCGTCGGCCTTGCGCGCCTCGGTCGGCTTGGTGCCTTCGTCTGCCTTCCGCGGCTGTTCGGCAGCCTTTCGGTCGGCGGCCCGTCGCTCCTCGGCCTTCCGCTCGGCCTCACGCTGCTCGGCGTCGCGTCGATTTCGAGCCTCGTCTGCCTTCGCCTCCTCGTCCCTTCTCCGACGCTCGGCCTCCTCGTCATCGCGCTGCTGCCGCTTGGAGCGCTTTTTGGACTTCCGCTCCTCGGGCTCCGCCTTGGCTGTCTCTCCCTTCACCGGCGCGGGCTGAGGAGCCGCCGGCCCCGCCGTGGGGCTGTCGATGGGCCGGGCTGACTCCCGCTGGGCGGCAGGTTCGGGTGCCTCGGTGCCCTTGGGGGCGGTGAACCACACCACGCCTCCGGTGGCAGCCGCGGCGATGCCCACGAGGAAAGAGATGTCGGCCACCAGCGCGTAGGTCTGCCCGTCGCGCTTGAGCTGCTGGGAGACCACGACCTTCGTCTGGGGCGTCTGGTGAAACTGGTCGGCCTGACCGAGCGCGAGCACTCCAAAGATGCCTCCCACCACCAGGGCAACTGCTCCGCCGCCGGCGAGGGCGAGGCTGGGCACCAGACGGCTCGACGCCCCCGCGCTCGCTTGCTGGTGCTTCACCGGGGCGCCGTCGATGCGCGGCGTATCACTGGTGGCGAGCTCATCGAAGAAGGCTGCCCAGCCGGCGTCAGCGAACGTGCCGGTGCGCCAGGCGGCGTTGTGGCCATCGCGGATCTCCAGGCGAGCCCCCACCAGCTCGAGCCGGTCTCCCGTGGTGCTCTTCTTGGCCACCACCAGCAGCAGCTGCTCGACCCCGAGCTGACGACCGAGCTCCACCACGGCTCGATCTCGCCCCGGGCCTTCTGGGTCCGACGCCACCGCCAGCTGGGCCCGCTTCCACTGAGGCCCGAGCTCAGCCGGCTCGAGCTTCAGCGTCTCGACACCCGGGGCCAGCTCGGCCTGCGCCAGCTGGGAGCCACCCAGGGCCACCGAGACCAGGTGGCGAGTCGAGGGGAGGCCGCCCACCGTGACGGGGCTGCCGCCTCGGTAGACACCGTCGAGCCATACCTGGGCCCCTGGCGGCTCGGTGCGAACGGTGAGCTCGCCCCTCGTCACCGGCTTGCGCTGCGCCTCGCCGTACTTGACCAGGTCGGCCGAGAAGAACGCGGGGCTGAGCTCGGTGGCCGGGCTCAAGGCCAACACCGCCTCGATGTCCTTCTTGGCCGGGCCGCTCTCGCCTCCGGTGGCGTGGGCGGCTGCCTTGAGCATCCACCCGTCGATGAGCTCCGAGAAGGTGCGGCTCAGGTCCGTGCGTCGCAGAGCCGCCAGGGCCTCGATGAGGGCGTCGGTGGCCTTCACGTTGTCGAGCTCATCGAGCGCGCGCCGGCCTTCGCGAACCTTGGCCCGCGCCTCGGCGAGCTTCTCTTTGCGCCCGCGCCCCGCCGCCGGGTTGGCGACGTCTTGCACCGGAACGACGGTGAACCGCCCGGCACGGGTGAGGGCTCCTTCGGCCGCCGCTTCGAGCGCACCGAGCTGCCCCTGGGCCCGAGGGTCGAGCCCCACCGCCAGCACCGCGATGCTGGGGCCTCCCGACGCCGTCAACACCAGGTGGGGAACGAGCGGCTCGGCCCACCCGGCAGGCGGACGCACCAATCCGCCGATGATCATCGCCACCACCAAGCGCACAGAAAGGGGGCGCACCATAGGGGCCCAATGTCGCCGAAGAAGGCTCCTGGCGCCAGCACGGATCTCATTGGCACCCCTGTGGGACAAGGCGCCACTCTCAGTTGCCCGCCGCGCCCCATCGGTGCACCTTTGCGGTCAGAACACCCAATGATGGCCGACCCTCAGACTCAGGCGATGTTCGAGGCCGTGTACTCGGCCCCGCTCGACCGCGACCGCCGAGAGGTGCTGGCCGACGCCTTGCTGCAAGAAGGAGCAGCCCGGGGCGAGTTCATCGCCCTGCAGCTCGACGGCTCGACCCGGGCGCGCAAGCGGGCGCTGAAGCTCCTCGAGCGCCACCGCGCCGAGTGGCTGGGGCCGCTCGTCGACAACGTGGTGGCGGGCACCGACGCGTGGCAAGACGGGTTCCTCGCCGCCGCCCACGTGCGCCTTTGGGGCGACCGGGTCGAGGAGCCCTCCTGGGCGACGGTGGAGCGCCTGGTGCTCCACTGGCGCCACTCGGCCCCGCGAGAGCTCGCCTCACCGCACCTCCGCTCCCTCGTGGCCCTTCGCCTGGCGCCGCTGGATCACGGGGCCATCTGGCGCGGAGATACCTGGGCCGAGGAGGAACGAGCAAAGGTGGTGGCTCAGGTGCGGGCGACCCTCTCGGAGGCCCACCGGGCCCACGTGCTCCGACCAGGAGAAGAGTGGCTGTGGCGACCCAGCGGCGAGTGGATGTGGCTCGATCGCTGAGTCCCGTCAGTCGGCGCCCATCGAGATGACCTCAATCGGCTCACGCACCCCGACGGTGGCGGCGAAGTTCCTCAGACAGACCACCAGCCCCTCCGACACCGCGTGACCTCGAGCGATGAGCAGGGCGCCGCTCTTGGCCTTGACGTCGTCGGCCAGCACCATGCCCGCGCACACCGCCGACACCGGCACCGAGCGACGGGGCCCCTGGCCGAGCAGGAGCGCCTTGAGCCGGCGGCAGGCCCCCAGGAGCGCCGGGTCGAAGCGACCGGTGTCGGCCATGTCGGCCAGCGCCGACTCCACCGGCTGGCCGCGGAACAACCGCAGCTCCAGCGCGCCAGCCACCTCGAGAACCCTCGCCTCGAGGCTGGGGATGGACGCCGACGGCTCCAGGCGATCGATGACCGGTATGAGCTCGAGCACCGGCTCGAGGCGGGGAATGTGCCGGAGCTGTTGGCAGCTGATGGCCCCCACCCGCGCCACCATCTCTCGCTCGACGTCGGACATGGGCTCGTCGGCGTACCACCGCTGCACCGTGTCGGGAGGCAAGGTCGCCGCGCCGAGCTGCGACAGCATGGCCGCCACCTCGAGTGGCCAGCGCTTGGCCAGCTTGAGCTCTTCGGCCAGCGCGGTGACGAGGTGCTTGAGCCGCCGGCTGCGCCCGAAGGCCAGAGGGCTGGTGAGGGCCAGCCCCTCGGACAGCGCGTCGACCGCCCCGGTGAGGGTTCGCTCGAGCAGCTCTCGCTCGGCCATCACCAGCCGGCGCTGCTCCACCGCCGCCTCGAGCGCCGACACCAGGGCGTCGCGGGTGACCGGCTTCACCAGGAACTGGAAGATGTGCCCGTGGTTGATCGCCCGGACGCTGGCGTCGAGATCCGAGTGGCCCGACATCACCAGCCGCACCGTGTCGGGGGCCAGGCGCTTGGCGTGAGCGAGGAAGCTGGCGCCGTCCATGATGGGCATGCGCATGTCGCTCACCACCACGTCGAACGTCTCGCCGGTCATCTGCTGGAGCGCATCATCGCCCCCGGTCGACACCACCACGTCGAAGCGACCCCGCAGGGCACGGGTGACGCCGATGAGCACGTTGGGCTCGTCGTCGACGAAGAGAATTCGGGGTGCGTTCATGGGGCGTCTCCTCGTGCCGCCGTCATCCATCTCTCTCCTGGGCTTCGGGTGACACGGGCAACCGCACGAAGAAGGTCGTCCCCACGCCGACCTTGGACTCGAAGTCGATGGTCCCGTGGTGCTTCTCGACCACGATGGAGCGAGAGATGGCCAGGCCTTGACCACTGCCTCGGCCCACGTCCTTGGTGGTGAAGAAGGGCTCGAAAACCCGGTCTCTGATGTTCTCGGGAATGCCAACGCCGGTGTCGCTCACCGCGATGGTGACGACGTTGCCGTCTGTCTGGGTGGCGACCTTGATGGTCCCCTTCTCGGAGGCCGGAGCCCCGCCTTTCGCCTTGTCCTCGATGGCGTGAGCGGCGTTGCAGATGAGGTTCAGCAGCACCTGGTTCACGGCGCTCACCATGCAAGTGACGTCGGGGAGGGGCTGCAAATCAGTCTCGACGGTGGCGACGTACTTCCACTCGTTGCGCGACACCGTGAGCGTGCGCTCGATGGCCCGGTTGAGGTCCGCGGCCTGCATGGTCTTGGCGTCGGGGTGGGCGAATTCCTTGAGGCCCTTGACCAGCTCGGCCACCCGCCCCACGCCCTCGGTGGCCGAGGCGACGGCTCGGGGCGCCTCCTCGGCGATGAAGTCGAGATCCGCCGCCTCCATCGCGTCGACCAACGAGGACCAAGAAGCCGCGGCGGGGGGCTCGCCCGAGGCCCGCTGAGCCTTCAGCATGGCGAGCAGCGGCGCTAGCCCCGTGAAGGAGTCGCCCAGGAAGGCGAGGTTGTCGCCGATGAACTGAACGGGGGTGTTGATCTCGTGGGCGATGCCCGCGGCGAGCTGCCCGATGGCCTCGAGCTTGTGCGCCGAAGCCAGCTCGCGCTCGAGCCGCTGCCGTACGGTCATGTCTCGCACGATGAGATAAAGTCGGCCCAGCTCGCGGTCGGCCGACACCGTCCAGTGCCCGTACCGGAGCTGCTGACTGCGTCGCACCAGGGCCGCGTCGAACGATCGCGAGGCCCCCGACACGGCACTCGCGGTCAGCGTCTGCCGCACCTTTTCGCGATCTCGAGGCGCCACCACCTCGAGAATCGAGCGGCCTATCAGCGAGCGGTGCCCCAGCTGGCTCTCCCACGCAGGGTTCAAGAGCATGAGGCGCAGCGAGCCGTCGGTGACCGCGAGGAGGTCGCCCGAGAGGCGGAAGAAGGCCGCGAGCTCGAGGCAGGGACCGGGTTCTTCTCCCTGCTGGGGCAGATTCGTCATGGTCGTCGCCTCGGCCTTGCTCGATGCAAGGAACGGGCGAGTCGTCAAACCGTGGAAACTCGGCTCTGGCCCGGGTCAGACGCTCCGGCGTGAGGCGGAGCAGACCCCACCCATGGGTCAGCCGCGCTCAGTGTTCCTTCGAGACCTTCTGAACCGCGGCGGCGTTGATGAGCTGGTTCACGTCGAGGGTCTGGAGGTTCGCGCCACGTCCTGCGGGCACCAGGATGATGCGCTTGCCCTGGAGCGCCTCGGCGATGCGGAGCTTCACCATCGTCTTGCCGCCAGCCCCACCCATGGCGGCGTTCTCTTTTTCGATGCCCTGAGCGCGAGACTTGGCCTCGGCGAGAATGGCCTCGGCCTCGTTCTTCGACTTCACCAGCTGGGCGTCGGCGGCCAGCTTGGCCTGGGCGAGCTCACCGTTGGCCTGGGCGATCTGCTGGGCGACCTTGCCACGGGCACCCTCGAGGTTGCGCTTGGACCCCTCGGCCGCCGCGCTGGCCTCGCTCTTGAGCTTCTCGGCGTTCTGCTCGGCGAGCTTCTTGTCGCGGATGACCTCTTCGTAGGCGGTGGCGAAGTGGTGCTCCCCGAGAATGACCTGCTCGACGATGACCCCCTCGGGCCCCAGCGCGTCGGACAAGAGTCGCTTGGCCTCCTCGGCCGCGGCGAAGCGCTTGTCGGCCACGTAGAAGTCCTCCGACTTGAGGCGGTTGAGGGCGTCGCGCACGTAGGCCCGGGCCGCTGGCCGCACCAGCCGCTCCTGCACGTCGCTGGTCGACTCGCCGACCTTCTGCAACACCAGGGGCGCCTTCGATTGATCGATGTGCCAGGCCACGGTGACGTCGACGCTGATGTCGTTGCCGTCGACGGTCTTGAACTCGACGTCGTCTCCGTCGGCCTTGATCATCTTGAGGTTCTGAAGCTTGGTCTCGAAGGTGTGCCAGTCGGTGATGAAGGGCGTGAAGAAATACGTCGCCCCAGGAGCGTAGGGTTCGTCTTGCACGCCCTTGGTGCCGAAGAGGGCCACCTTCTTGGTCAGCACTCCCACCTCGTTCGCCTCGGTGGAGTGGCAGGTGCAGCCGGAGACGGTGCCCAGCACGAGGGCCAAACTGAGTCGCTCGATGCGCATGGTCATTGTCCCTTGACGTCGAAGCGATGGAGCATCTGGTTCAAGTCGAGCGGGTTGGTGCCACCCTCGCCATCGGAGGGGAGCACGATGACGTCGATGCCCTTGAGCGCCTCGGCCATCTTGAGGCCCACCATGTTCTCGCTGCCCAACCCGCGCAGCGCGTTGTTCTCGAGCTGGGTGCCCTGGGCCTTGGCCAACCGCACCACCAGCTCTCCCTCGGCGGCCTTGGTGCGAGTGTAGAGGTCAGCGCCGGATCTCAGCTTCTCGACCTCGGCGTTGCCCCGGGCGTACTCCACGTCGACCCCGGCGGCGCCCTCGGCGACGATGCGGTTCTTCTCGGCCTCGGCCTG
>PMBV01000312.1 GCA_003153055.1 Myxococcales bacterium | reverse complement strand
GACTTCCTTCGCTACGCGCTCTTCGACAAATACTTCAAGACCATCGGCTGTCAGTCGCCCACCTGCCCGGGAGGGTCGGACCGTTCAAGCGCGCACTACCTCATCTCCTGGTACTACGCGTGGGGCGGTTCGCTCACCGACGCCAGTGGCTGGGCCTGGCGCACCGGATCGAGCCACGCGCATTTCGGCTATCAGAACCCCGTCACCGCGTACGCGCTCAGCCAGGTCGCCGCGCTCAAGCCTGCCTCGAGCAAGGGCGCGACCGACTGGGCCACGAGCCTGACCCGGCAGCTGGAGTTCTACCAGTGGCTCCAGTCGGCCGAAGGGGCCATCTCAGGCGGAGCGACCAACAGCTACAAGGGGCGCTACGAGGCGTTCCCTGCCGGCGTGAGCACGTTCCACGGCATGATGTACGACGAAGCGCCGGTGTTTCTCGACCCGCCGAGCAACCAGTGGTTTGGCTGGCAGGCCTGGTCGATGCAACGCGTGGCCGAGTACTATCTCATCACTGGCGATGCCGCGGCGGGTGCGCTGCTCAAGCGCTGGGTCACTTGGGTGAAGAGCGTGGTGCAGGTGCCGGCCGACGGGACGTACAAGATTCCCTCGACGCTGAGTTGGAAGGGCCAACCGAAGACGTGGACTGGCACGTACCAGACGAACTCGGACCTGCACGTCTCCATCGTCAACTCCACGGACGACGTGGGCGTGACCGCGTCGCTGGCCCGGACCCTGACCGCGTACGGGGCGGCGACCGCGAAGTACGGCACGGCTGACACCGAGAGCATCACCCTCGCGAAGACGCTCCTCGATCGCATCTGGACCTTGGACCGCGACGCGAAGGGTGTGTCAACGGGCGAGTACCGCGACGACTACGGCCGCATGTTCACCCAGGAGGTCTACATTCCCTCTGGATGGACTGGGAAGATGCCGAACCAAGACGTCATCAAACCAGGCATCAAGTTCCTCGACATTCGAAGCAAGTACAAGAATGACGTCGACTACGCGGCGGTGAAAGCGGCGGCCGACAAAGGTGCCGGCGTGACCATGCGTTACCACCGGTTCTGGGCCCAGGCTGAGTTCGCCCTCGCCAACGCAGACTTCGCCCGGCTGGTTCCCGCGAGTGGCGGCGCGGCGAATCGCCTCCCCACGGTGAAGTTCACTGCTCCTTCCAATGGAGCGACCTTCACGGCCAACGCGAGCGTTCAGCTCACCGCCACCGCGAGCGACCCCGACGGAACGGTGGCGAGCGTGGCCTTCTTCGCCAACGGGGCGAAGCTGGGAGAGAGTGGTTCCTCGCCGTACAAGGTCCAGTGGAGCAACGTGGCGGAGGGTCGCTACACGCTGGTGGCGACCGCGACGGACAACCTGGGTGGTACCTGGTCAGACCAGATCTCCGTCGTGGTTGGAACTCCGCCCTCAGGCACCGGCGGAGGGAGCGGGGCAGCGACGGGCGGAGGCAGTGGCAGTGGAGGTGGCAACGGCGGGACTGGCGGGAGTGGAGGCACTGGCGGGGGCGGAGGCACTGGAGGGAGCGGAGGCACGGGGCGGGCCGATGGTGGTCTGCTTCCTGATGGCGGTGTCGCCAGCTCCGTGACCGGCAGCGGGTGTGGGTGTGGCTCGGTCAGCTGGCCCGAGGCCTTCACCTCGGTGTCCGTGTTGCTCGCCGCGCTGAGCCGTCGTCGTCGTCGTTGAAGAGCACCTCGAGGGCACGACGACTCAAGCGGGGACGCGGCGCCGCTCCGATGGCGGAGCCCCGAGGGAGCGTTCCCACAACAGCCCGAACTTGGCGAGCTCGTGGAACGACAGCGCGGCACTCGCCATGAAGCCATCCATCCCGAAGCGGCAGAGCCCCAGCACCACGTAGAACTTGAGGAACGCGGCGAGGCTCTTCAGCACCGTCGTGGTCAGGCCGCTCTGTCGGCCCTTCGCATGCCAGTGCTGGGCGCTGCTCTGGGCATAGGAGAGTTGCTTCTTCAAGAGGTGCGTCATCGAGTCGAAGCCGTGGTGCACCAGGCCCTTCTCGAGGCGGCCAGTGGGCCCCTCGTGGAGCACCGGAGCGTGGACCCAGCTCGACTGCTCCCACCGCACCCGGCCCGCCCGAAGCAGCCGCTTCTGCGAGGTGGTGAAGTGCCCGCCGCTGGGCCAGTGGGCCGGCAGCATGTTCTTCATCGGCACGCGAAATGCGTCGCAGCGCGGGCTCGACGCGATGACCCGGCGCACCTCTTCGCCGAAGCCAGGCATCGCCGCCTCGTCAGCGTCGAGTATGAGGAGCCAGGCCCCTCGCGCCTGAGCGCACATCCACCTCCGATGCGACGGAAACGTGTCGAGCGCTCGCTGTACCGGGCGCACCTTCCCCGTGCCGCTCCGCTTCTGCAGGTACTCCCAGGTGCCGTCGCTCGAGTGGTCGTCAACGACCAGGACTTCGTCGCAGAAGGGTTCCAGGGAGTCGAGACACGCTGGCAACGTCTCGAGGCTGTCCTTCGTCATCACGCAGCCACTGAGCATCATCACCCGACCATGCCCGCGACCGTTGCCCCGGCGCAAGGAGGTGAACCGGTCTGGTACGATGTCATCCCATGGCCACGCTGATCGCACTCCTTCGCGCCGTCAACGTCGGAGGTCGCAAGGTCGGAATGGCGGAGCTGCGCGAGGCCTGCGAGGCAGGCGGCTTCAGCGACGTTCGCACGTACATCGCCAGCGGCAACCTGGTGGTGAGCGGCCCGGCGGCCACCGCCGAGGCGCGGCTCGAGGCGCTCATCGCGCGCCGCTTCGAGATCGAGGTGCCGGTCATCGTCCGCACGCCCTCGCAATGGGCTGGCTACGTGTCCGGGAACCCGCTCACCAAGGAGGCGGCCGAGGCGCCGAGCCGGGTCGTGCTCGCGCTCTCCAAGAAGCCCGCGGCCAGCACCGCCGTCGAGGCGCTCTTGGCCCGCGCAGAGCATGGCGAGGCCATCGCCCGCTGCGGCGACGGGCTCGTCTTCTTCTTCCCTCAGGGCATCAGCCAGTCGAAGTTGAGCCCTTCGCTCATCGATCGACTGGTGGGTGCTCCAACCACGGGCCGCAACTGGAACACGGTGCTCAAGTTGGCTGAGCTGGCTTCACGCTGAAGTGCCTCGTCATCGGTTTCGCTTGTTCCGCCAGCGGAAGTTGGGCTTCCAGCGAAAGACCCTCGCCTTACGATCTGCTGACACCACGATGGGCGTCGGGCTCATGCGGCGCGTCGAGGGTCGCTTGACGGCCTTGGCGGTGGGCTCGGCCGTGAGCACGGCGACCGTCGTCCACGGCTGGGTCGGCACGAAGCACGAGCCCCAACTGTCATCGGTCAAGCCCGGGCGCTCGATGGCCATCGTCGCGAACAGGGCCCGCTTCAACGCCTTGGAGTTGTCGTCGTAGAGAATCATCTCGAGGTCACGCGTCCTCGAGATGAGCCGCCGCGCGTTCGGTTTGGCGGTCTTGGGGGTGACCCGCCATCGTGGCCCAACTTCGTCGTGTTGCATCGCGTGTCCCACCCTCATTCGGCGCCCGTGGATCGTGGAGAGAGACGCGCTCCCTGAGGCGATCGGGTCACGGCCCTACCAAGGCGCTGGAGCATGCCGCCCCGGCGAGAATCGCTCTGGGGGCGGCAAATCGGGCTGAGTTGCGCGTGCGACCTTTGACCCGATTTCCCTGATTCGTAGCACTTTACCCAGTGTTCGATTCCGGGGAGTGATCATGCATTGTCGCGCCGCGCCAATACTCACGGGAAAACACCGCAGTTTGGCCCATAACCCCTAGGAACCACATGGCTGACGACCATGGCGATCCACTGATCGGCACAGTCCTCGGCAGGAGGTTCGAGATTGTTGCGCCCATTGGTGCTGGTGGCATGGGGCGAATTTATCGGGCCATTCAGCGCCCCCTCGATCGATTGGTCGCCCTCAAGGTTCTGAACCCGCGCTTCAACGGGGCGAACGACCCGAAGTTCGAGGAGCGCTTCTTCCTCGAAGCGCTGATGACAGCGAAACTGAGGCACCCCAACACGGTCACCATCTACGACTACGGGCGCTCGGAAGAAGGCATTTACTTCATGGCCCTGGAGTTGCTGGAGGGCGAGACCCTGCAGCAGGCGTTGGTCAAGAGTGGCGCGATGGAGTGGTCGCGAGCGCTGTTGATCGCCGCTCAAGTGGCGCGGTCGCTCCGCGAGGCCCATCAGCTCGGGCTGGTGCACCGCGACCTCAAACCGGCCAACATCATGCTGTTGTCGGAGGGGCGCCTCGGAGACCGAGTCAAGGTGCTCGACTTCGGGTTGGTGAAGAACGTCGTCTCGTTCACCGCCGCGTCGATCCAGGAAGACCAAGGGCTCACGGAGGCCGGGGTGGTGCTCGGCTCGCCCCTGTACATGGCCCCGGAGCAGGCCCGGAAGGCCATCGACGTTCGCAGCGACGTGTATTCATTGGGGGCGGTGATGTTCGCCACCATGGCCGGGCGCACGCCCTTTTTGGGCAAGAAGCCGTTCGACCTGATGGTGAAGCACATGCACGAGAAGCCGCCGGAGCTGAGCGCCTTCGCTTCGGTGCCCGCGTCGGTGAACGCCCTGGTGATGAAGTGCCTCGCCAAGGCGCCGGAGCACCGTTTTCAGGACGCCGACGAGCTCTTGGTGGCCATCGACCAAGCCCTGTGTTCCCAGGGCAGGGGCGGGCTCCTCTTGACTCGAGCGGCCAGCGTCGTTTCGAAACCCCGCGAAAAAGTGCGCGGCATCACCGAGGAGCTCGTGGCGCCCAGGGCGGCACCGGTGGTCATGGGCAAGGCGAAGCCCAGGGAGACTCGCGTGGCGCCCCAGGCCCCCAGGCCCCCGCCGTTCCAGCCGGCCCCTCGGGCACATGCGCGTCCCGCTCGTCGGAGGCCCTGGTCGCGTCTGGCGCTCTGGGCCATCGTGCTCGGAGTGGGGAGCAGCGCGCTCGGAGCCGTGCTGGTCGCTTCCCATGGCGAGCGGCGGGCTCCCCTGGCGCCATCGACTCGCTCGGTGGTGTTCGACGTCACCAGCGATCCCCCAGGCGCCACGGTGCTGCGGGGAAAGGAGCCAGTGGGCGTGACGCCGCTGCAGGTCACGGTCCCCAGAGAGGGCCAGGCGCCTCCTCGCACCAAGCTCGCGCTGGTGCTCGATGGCTATGAGACGACGTTGGTGGCGGCCGAGGGGCAAGAGCACCTCGTTCCGGTGCACCAGGTGCTCGCTCGCCGGGTCGACAAGGCCACGCCCAAGGTGCCGGTGTCTCGGCTGAAGCCAGTCGTCCCACCTTTGCCAGCGGCGGCCACCAAGCCCCCAGCCCCCAAGAAGTCCACGATTTTGGCGCCGACCCCGTTTCGGAGCGACCCCTATGAGTAGCAGCACGGCCCCAGCGCGCTCCTGACCAGGGGCGAGGTCGTGTCTACCGAGGCATCTCGCGAGAAGCCCTGAACGGGCAGTGAATACGTTCCGGCCAGGCTCGTCGAACGGGCCCTACCGTTGTCTTCTTTCTTGGAGAGGCCCCGATGCGCGCGAAGACGGCTCTTGCGGAGGCCCTCGCTCTGGGGGCGCTGGCGGCGCTCGGTGGGTGTGTCGAGCTCGACGTGACTCGCCCGCCCTCGGCTCGGTCGATGGTGGACGAGCGGGTACCCGCCACCGTGGGCTCCGGGTACCTGTGCGTGGTGATGACGCCCTCGCCGGTGAAGGCCCTCTTCTCGCCGGAGTGGCAGCGCCTGACCGTGGCGATCCTCACGCCCTCGCGGAAGGCCGTGACCAAGGCCGTCGTCGACTTCTCGGGCTTCACCAAGGATGGAGCGGCGGGCGCTTTCCCCTGCATCCCGGTGGAGGCGAACGAGCCCACTGTCATCGCCTTCGAGGTCGAGGGGCATCACGGCTCCGTCGAGCGGGCGGCGCGCGAGACCCTGGCGGCCGTCTCCGACTCCGTGAGCTCGGACCTGGTGCCCCTGAAGCCCACCAGCAAGCTGGCCGGAGGTCTCGACGGGGTGCTGATGTCCAACGGGGTGGCGAGCCTGGTCCTCGGGAGCGACGGTTGGTGTGCGCAACACCCCAACTGGTGCTTCGCCAGCGTCGCGATGACGAGAGACGCCAGCACGACGCTCGTCGTCGCCCCTCGGGGTCATGCGCCCACGCTCCGGGCCGGTCGCCTGGTCGATGAGAAGGGCGCCCCGGCCCAGGGCGTGGCCATCACCCTCAACCTCGAGCTCCGCCCCCGCCCCCGAGCCATCTCGGCCGAGTGCGCCGCCGAGCTGGAGCACGAGCGGTCGCCGCTCACCGTCTGCGCCAGCGCCGCCGCGACGAGCGACCTCACCCGGGGCGACGCGAGGGCCTTCCACGACCTCATCAGCGCGCTCACCCTCGCCACCTCCGACACGCTCCAGCCGAGGACCCAGGCGGCGGCGCTCAACGAGGCCCGCGCGGCGGTGTGCTCGCCGGGGCGCTTCGACGTCGCCTGCGCCCGGGCCAGCTCGATGGAAAGGGAGCTCGTCGACCTCCGCGAGGGTGAAGACGCCGAGGCGAACCTGCGGGTCTTGCCGGCGTGCGACTCGGCGGCCATGGCCCCGGCGACGCTGGAGGTCGCCAATGCCCGGTTGGCCCGACACGCAGGCTCGGTGGCCATCAGGCAGCAGACGGCGCGCCTCGGGGCCCTGGTGCACGACAGTCGGGTGGCCTGCTTCAAGGAACGCGTCATCGCCGGCTGTGGTCCCGAGTGTCCGCTCGGGTGGCTCGCGAAGGTGACCAGCCTCGTCGGGCCTCGGCTCATGCTCGGGTACGATGAGGAGGGGTGCCGGGCCAATGCCTTGGGCGCCTTCGTGGCGAAGGTGAAGAGCGCGTCGGTGGGCCTCACGGTCGTCGAGGAGATTCGCGAGACGGTCGGGGCCGCCGGCTCTCCCGACCAGGAGCACATCACTCGCACCTGGTGCGCCGACGTCTCGCGCCTGTCAGACGTGCTCAAGACGTCGAGGCTCTTTCGCGAGATGGACGAGGCCGACCGCGCGCTCCGGGGCTTCTCCGCCCACGCTCTCGAGGTCGACGTCGACGAGGGCGGGGCCGAGCGCTACGCGGCCTTGAGGTCGAAGCCTCCCGCCGAGCGGGTGGCGGCTTTGCTCGACGAGAGCGAGGCGCTGAAGCGGCACCTCCCCGGGCTGTTCGGCTCGGCCGAAGATGGCGCGCCCAAGCTGAGAGACGGCGCCCAGGATCGACTCGAGAGCGAAGTGAACGCTCACACCCGGTACGTGCGGGCCTACGTGCAAAGGGCGCTGGCCAAGCTCGCCGCCAACCCCACCGAGGCTCCGCCAGCCGCCCCGCAGCGACCGGGGGCTTGAGCCGCCGCGGTGGCCAGGGGCGTCGCCGAGCCCGCCTTCGAAGACCCGTATCGATCGCGGCGGGCTCGGCACCCTCGAGGGCCGCAGTCGCTGCGGCAACGCGTTTCGTCAGGGTCAACAACCACCCGTGCCGGGCTCGGGCGCCGCGGGGAGCGAGAGGTCTCGCCCGCAGCTGAAGTCGAAGAGGTCGAGGAGCGCGGAGCTGTTGGCGTCGCGAGCGGTGAGGGCGGGGAGGTCGAAGAGCGAGGCGATGAGGCGAGTGATGGCCGTGTGGTCCTCCTCGACGTGGGAGACGTAGCCGCGCTTGGCCCAGGGAGAAATCATCACCAGCGGCACTCGAGGCCCGCGCTGGGTGAAGGGCGATCCAGACACGGCCGCGCAGGCGCTGGGAGGCGCGACGTGGTCGGGGAAGGCGCCACCCTCGTCGTAGGTGAAGACGATGGCCAGCCGTTGCCATTGAGGGCTCGCGAGGGCGTGCTCGTAGATGGTCTTCACCCAGGCCTCTCCCTTTTGCAGGTCGGCGGTGGGGTGGTCGTCGGTGACGTCCTCCACGGCGTCGACGAAGGCCACGTTGGGCAGCGTGCCCTGGTCGAGGGCGTCGTAGAGTTCTTGCATGGTGTGGGCGCCGGGCTCCCGCTTGGTCCAACCCAGTGAGCTCTCGAAGGGCACGTCGTCGCTGTAGGAGCCCCAGGTCCACCCGGCGTTCATCAAGAGGTGGAGGAGCGATGGCGTATTCGGCGGCGGGTAGACGATGCCGGTGTCGACGGCGCCAGCGTTGAAGCCGAAGAGCATGAGGTTCCGGTTGGCGAAGGTGCCACTCTGCACCTGAGCGAAGTGCCGGTCGGCGGTCGATTTCGCCCATGTACGACCTCCGGACGCAGCGCCTGGGTCGCGAACATTATGCGAAGCAGCGGCGGGCCGGTCGTCGTCTTCCGCATGCCTCTCAGCTCGGCGAGCGACCTCGAAGGCCCTTCTGGATGGACGCTCGTCTGCCAGTGCCTCTAAGGTGCGGGCTTCGGATCGAAGGAGGAGGGATGATGTTCGCGTTCAGGCTCATCGTGTGCTGGACCATCCTGCTCGTGGCTTGCTCTGGAGTCGGCGGGGGTGTCGACGGGGGCGGATCGGCGGGCAACGACGATGGAAGCTGGCTCACGCTCCGGCCGGATATGGTGAGCGAGGTGGTGTTTCCCGGCTTCGAGACCCAGATACTGCTGAACGCCACGGCAACGAGGTCGTTCGAGCAGTCGGTCCAGGTCGCCATCATCGATGCGAATGGCGTCACGAAGGGGCCGCCGAGCCTGAACGCGTACTCGGCGACTCGCTACTCCGCGTCCTTTCACCTCGCCGACTCCCTGGCGCCCGGTCGCCACGATGGCACGTTCGACGTGCGGCTCTGCTTCGACGACCCGAGCACCTGCCTCAACCCGCTTCCCGGCTCGCCATGGCACGTGGGCTATCGCATCTTCGTGGTTGATCCGGCGGTGTACACCTTTAAGAAATGGGAGGACGTGACCCACCCAGGATTCGACCTCTTCACCCTGGGCACCCTCGGCTCCGACGCCGTCGCAGTGGCGGTCGGCTACTACAGCGGGGCCACGGAGGTCTACACATCCCCAACCGGGGTGAACTGGACGAGTGTGACCACGGCGCACGCGCCCCTCGCGACTCGGGGCTTCGCTCTCGCCACCGTTGGAACCAACCTCTATCTCTCGGGTGGCGAGCGCATCGGCCCCATAGGCAAGCCGCTCGGGACTTACACGAACCACGTCTGGCGATTCGACGGAGCCGACTGGCATGAGCAGACCGCTTCGGCGCCCTTCGACGGGCGCAGGGACCATGCGATGGTCGGCTTCGGCGGCGCGCTGTATGTGTTCGGCGGTCGCAACGGCTCCGTGGGATTCTCCGATGCCTGGAAGTCCGTGGACGAAGGCGTCACGTGGACGGCCATGCCCGGAGGTCCGCTGCCCGCCAACACCGCCGGGACCGTGTGCGCCGTCGAGTGGCGAGGGCGACTGCTGATCGCCGGGAGTGGTTCGCTCATCTCCTCCTCGGACGCGGCGACATGGACTACGGTGCCCGGGTACGAGTGGCCGTTCGCAATCTACGCTACGCACTGCGCCGTTCTGAACGACCGACTTTACCTCTTCGGGGACAGCACCGTGTCCTCGGCCGACCTCACCACCTGGCAGTTCGAGCCATGGGCGCGCTACGGAGAAAGCGCACCCGGAATGGTCGCGGTAGATGGTCACCTTCTGCTTGGAAACGGAGTGCATAGCTCCTTCCGCTCCATCATGCGAAGCAGGCCATAAACGCAGTGGCTGTTCGGCTCGGCCGAAGATGGCGCGCCCAAGTTGAGAGACGGCGCCCAGGATCGACTCGAGAGCGAAGTGAATACTCACACGCGGTATGTGCGGGCCTACGTGCAAAGGGCGCTGGCCAAGCTCGCTGCAAACCCGACCGAGGCTCCGCCAGCCGCTCCGCAGCCACCGGGGGCTTGAGCCGCTGCGGTGGCCAAGGGCGTCGCCGAGTCCCAAGCTGCGGTACGGCTTCGTGGAGGTACGGTGCGAGGCGTGCCGAGAGGTGACGCTGGTAGCCTTCAGCAGCAAGGGGCGAGGGTGGTGTCCGTCGTGCACGACTCGCCGGGCCATCGAGGCTGGGGCTCCGACCGCCGAGGACGTCTGCGCCCGATGGGCACCAATGGCCCCTCCGGCAACCCCGCCGCCGACCTGCCCACCTCCTCCCCTGGCCTCGCTCAAGTCCCACCGCTCCGAGGGCGTCGCTTCGGTTCACCGGTTCTCTGTTCCTCGTCATTGGACGCCGCCGTCACGGCGCAGGACGTTCGATGTCGTCGTTCCATGTGAACCACGGCCGGAAACGCGCGATTGCTGCCCCGCAGAATTCGTGACACCTTGCCGGCTCCACTCACCGTCCAGCCGATGGAACTCCTATGCAATGGCTCGCAGGCTGCGCAGCGTTCGTCTGCCTTTCTACCCTGGCATCGCCCGCGGCGGGAGCCGGGGCACCCGCCGGCTTTGGCCCGGCCTTCAAGGTGAAGGGGCTGCGCCCGATGTTCTCCGGCGAGACCCCGACCGCCGCTGCCTGGAACGGGAAGCTCATCCTCTCCGCCTCCGCACCGGGCGAATTCGACGGACTGTGGATCACCGACGGGACCGAAGCCGGCACCCGTCTGCTTCGCGCGAACATGGTCGTGCTGCCCGGGACCTATCACGGGGATCCTGCATTCGTACCGTTCGACGGTGCGCTCTACTTCGCGGCCCGGGAGTGGAGCCCGGAGACCCACAGCACTGCTTCGGGCCTCGAGCTGTGGCGAACCGACGGCACGCCTGAGGGGACGCGCATGGTGGCGGACGTCAACCCTGGGCCCGCCGATGCGATGCCGAGCGAGCTCACGGTGGCGCGCGGCAAGCTCTACTTCGTCGCAGGGTACGGCGGGACGGGTACGTCCTCGCACCTCGGTCTCTTCCGTACCGACGGGACTGCCGCGGGGACGGTGCAGGTGGCGACGCTCGAGGGGATCGCCGCGGACTACCGCCCGCAGCCACGGCAGGCGCTCACCGCGGCGGGTGCGAATCTCTTCCTGAGCCACCGGGTCTTCGGGCGCGGCTTCGAGCTGCACCGGGTCGACACGTGCGCGTCGCCGCCTGCCTTCGAGTGCGTCGTGCTCGTGAAGGACCTCGCCGCCCCGAACATGTACTGGTTGGGCTCGTACCCGGACATGCTGGTCGCGGTCGGCGACCTCCTGCTGTTCGTCGCCGATGGTGAGAGCGGGTCGGGCTTGTACCGGAGCGATGGAACCGCAGCCGGGACGTCGCTCCTCGCGCCCGCCTCATTCATGCGGGAGGTGAACGCGGAGCGACTGTCCATCGCTGCTGGCGGGTTCGCCTATTTCGTGACGAACGACGGGCTGCTGCGCAGCGACGGCAAGCCCGAGGGGACCGCGCTGCTCGCCGCGGGGCACGTCCCCTGGCAGCAGTCGATGACTTCCGCACTCGGCGTTGTCTACTTCCTCGGCGCGAACGCCACCGGCAACCGCAACGAACCTTGGAACGACTACGGGATCTGGCGTAGCGACGGCACGCCCACCGGCACGCACGCCCTAGCGGACATCTGCCCCGGAACGTGCAACAGCGCGAAGGACCCGACGCCGCCGCTCGCGCTCGCGCTCGCGCCAGAGGGACGCCTCTTCTTCGCGGCCACGAACGACGGTACCTGGAACGGACTGGCGCTCTGGACGAGTGACGGGACCGCCGCCGGCACGGTGCCGGTACAGGAGTTCCGGGAGCTGACCGGTCTCTCTGCCGCGCCACCGTGGAACCTCGTGCGCGCCGGCGACCTCGTCTACTTCGGGCTCTCGGTCCCATCGCCGTGGTGGAACCAATACGACTCGGAGCTGTGGGCTGTGCGCACGGACCTCGCGGATCGCACGCCGCCCGACCTCGCCTGCCCCGCGACGGTGAAGGTGGAAGCGACCAGCGCCGGCGGCGGGTTCGCCGGCTTCGCGGTGACAGCGCACGACAACCTCACGCCCGGGCTGCAGGCAACGCTCTCGGCGGCCCCTGGCCTCTTCCCGCTCGGCTCCACGACGGTGACGGCGAGCGCGGAGGACGAGGCCGGGAACGTCGGCACCTGCTCGTTCCAGGTGGTGGTGCGCGACACGACGCCGCCCGTCGTCGCGTGCCCCGCCGAGGTAGCGGCGGAGGCGGTCGCGCCAGAGGGCACCCAGGTCTCCTTCGCCGTGGCCGCGGTGGACGCGGTCTCCACTGCGACCGTCTCCACGTCATTGCCCTCGGGTGCCGTCTTCGCCCCGGGGTCGACCGCAGTCACGGCCACCGCGACCGACGCCGCCGGAAACGGGTCCAGCTGCGCCTTCACCGTGCGCGTGCTCGACACCCGTCCGCCCATCGTCGCCTGCCCGCCGGCGCAGGTCCTCGAGATGACCTCCCCCGACGGCGCGATCGGGGATTGGCCCGACGCGAGCGCGGCCGATCGCGTCGGCGTGGTGACGGTGAGCTACGTGCCTGCGCGCGGGACGCTCCTCGGGCCGGGGGCGCACGCCGTGGTCGCGAGCGCATCAGACGACGCGGGCAACGCTTCGAGCTGCGGGTTCACGGTAACGGTGCGAGATACGACGGCGCCCGCGATCACCTGCCCGGCCGACGTGTTGGCGACGGCCCCCGGGCCGGGCGGCGTCGCTGTGACGTTCCCGCCGCCACTCGCGTCCGACGCCGTCACCCCTGCCGCCGTAGTCGTGCTCGATCACGTGAGCCGTGAGGTCTTCCCGGTGGGGGTCACGACCGTGCGCGCCACGGCGAGGGACGCCACCGGAAACGTCGGCGCTTGCTCGTTCCGCGTTGAAGTCAGGGTAGTGACGTCGAGCTCCGATACGCCGCCTGAGGCGGCGGGTACGTCCGAAGCCTCGGGATCGCCAGCATCCAGTTCGGGGTGCTCCACCGCTGCCAGCGAGCCCGCGGCGCTCCTGACTCCGCTCGCGGCGCTCGCGGCGCTTGCGGTACGGCGGCGCCGCTCATCGCGGGCGAACCCACCGGTCAGGCGCCAGCGCTGCGAGATGGCGTGAGTGGAGGCGCCGGGCATCGAGCGAGTCTATCGGCTCGAGTAGCTGGGCCAACATATGCCAGCCGCCGAGGCGCGCGCGCGCGGGGGCCTCCACGCCAGGAAGAGCTGTTCGAGCGTCCTGTCGGCGAGCACCGATCCCGTGTGGCTGGAGAGCTGAGCAGCTCCTCGTCGAACATGATCGGCGGCAGGTGTCTCACCGGCAGTGGACGCTGTCGGTGCCGAGGGCTTTGAGGCTGGTGGTCGTGAGGGAGCCGAGCCTCTTCAAGCTGGTGGAGCGGACGTTGGTGAGGGCGGTGTGGAGGTGGCAGGGAGGGGAGGCTCGCCGGCTGGGCATCAGCGGAGCCGTCAACTCGGGGGCGGTGGCGATGGCGCAGTACTTCGGCAGCCGGTTGCAGCTGACGCCGCACCTCCACGTGCTGGTGCCGGAGGCGGTGTGGGACGAGGCCGGGCGGCCGGTGCAGTTGCCGCGTCCGGAGGAGGCGGCGATGGGGGCGGTGCTGCGGCGCACCGTCCGGCAGCTGGCCAGGCGGTGGCTGACGGAGGAGGTGCCGTGGGAGGAGGACGAGTACCGGGAGCTTCAGCAGGCGGCGGTGCAACAGCCGCTGCCGTTGGAGGTGCCGCCTTGCGCCCGGCGCGGGCTGGTGGCGGTGCTGGAGGGCTTCTCGCTGCACGCCGGCACGTGGGTGCACGGCAACGACAGGCAGGGCCTCGAGCGGCTGGTGCGGTACGGCGCCAGGAACCCAAGCCAGGCGCCGTCAGTCAGAACCCGCAGCCGTTGTCCGGCGAGTTGCCCTGGAAGGTGACCGACGGGTCGACCCCGTCGATGATGGTGCCCACCGCCGCTTGGTGAGTGCAGGAGATCGCCCCGTCGCCGCTGCCGGCGCGGTTGTCGGTGAAGACATTGCCGGGGCCGATGATGATGCTCGAGTCGAAGCCGCCGATGGCGCCGCCGTAGGCGCCGATGGAGCCCTTCTTGCGCGCCTCGTTCCTCAGGAAGACGTTGCGCTCGATCTTCACCAGCGAGGCGTCGCCGCCGATGTGCGAGACCCGAATGGCTCCTCCGCCGCAGAGGTCCGAGGCCGAGAAGCCGTAGGTCACGCAGTCGCAGTGATTGTCCTCGAAGCGCGAGTCGGTGATCTCCACCGGGCCCGCGTTCGGCCAGGACCCGTGGCTGTTCAGGTCGAAGGCCCCGGCGACGGAGGAGGCCACGTTGTTCACGAAGGTGCAGTGACGAAGAATGGTGCCCTTCACGTTGACGTACGAGCCCAGCGCGCCGCCGCGCCGCCAGATGCGCGAGTTGGTCTTTCGAGAGATGGACGAGGCCGACCGCACCCTCAGGGGTCTCTCGGCGCAGGCCCTCGAGGTCGACGTCGACGAGGGTGGGGCCGAGCGCTACGCGGCCTTGAGGTCGAAGCCTCCCGCCGAGCGGGTGGCGGCTTTGCTCGACGAGAGCGAGGCGCTGAAGCGGCACCTCCCCGGGCTGTTCGGCTC